>JBBQNM010000005.1:0-62274 GCA_038329895.1 Solirubrobacterales bacterium
CTCCTCCACTGAGCGCACCGCGGCGCTACCGGGCTGGCTTGACTACTACAACTACAAACGAGGTCATGGCTCCCTCAGCAAAAGGACGCCCGCAGCTCGGCTCGCCGAGCTGGAACAACGTCATGGGTAGCTACAACTAGCGGATCACCTCGATCTCGATTCCCACGTCGAGGCCCGCCCAGGCGCGGTCGGCGGTCAGGACTGGGATATCGAGGTCACCCGCCAGGGCGAGGCAGGCGCGATCCGCGAGCGAGAGCCCTGCCTCGCGCGTCGGCTCCCGCAACACCGCCGCCAGCTCGGCGTGAACGGCGTCGAATCCGGCCACCCTGAGGCCGAGAGCCTCCATCTCGTCGCGAAGTCCGCCGACACCGAGCCCGATCGAGAGCGAGCGCTCCGCCACCTCGCTCCAGTTCACGGAGGAGATCAGCGCGTCGCCGAGCCAGTCCGCCACCTGCTCCGCGCCGGTCTCGTCGTTGAGCAGCGCGAGCACGGCGGAGGCGTCGAGGACGGAAACGACGTCAGGCCTCCCGCCCTTCACGGGCGGCCGCGCTGCGGCGCTCGGCGATCAACTCATCGACGAGGCTGCGATCGCCGGAGGCATGGCGGTATCGCCGCTGCAGGCGGCCCAGCGCGTCGGCGCGCTGCTCGAGCACCAGCCTGCCCTCCTCGACCTGGGCGCTCAGCTTGTCCCCGGGCTGGAGCCCCATCTCCTCCCTCAAGCGGGCGGGAATGACGATTCGCCCCTGTTTGCCAAGCCGGACCTCTGGCATCTCAGCCCGCGATTATGCCACATTCATCCGCTTGTGCCAGATGAATTTGTATGTGGCACAAGGCACTGCCCCACCCAGGCGCCGCCGACCCGACCGAGGATCAGGCGCCCGGCCCGAACGCCTCGATGATCCGGTGCTGGTACTCGAGCAGCTCCTCGGCCCCGATGAAGTAGGTCGGCGGGGTGAGGAAGAGGCCGTCGGCGCGCTCGGCGGTCGCCTCGACCCGCGCGCGGACCTTGTCCAGCGGCCCGGCCGCGCAGTAGGTCTCGACCATCTCGTCGGAGATCGCCGCCGGGACCGCGGCCAGGTCGCCCTTGCGGAAGGCGTCGCCGGCCGCCGCTGCGTTGTCGCCGAATCCGTGCATCTCGAACAGCGGCATGTAGGTGCGGACAGTCGCGTAGAAGGCGATCGTGCGGCGGGCGAGGTCGTTGGCCTTTGCCTGGTCGTCCTCGATCGCGCAGCAGACGGTCGGCAGGTAGTCGAAGTCCTTGCGGTCTCGGCTCGAGCGGCTCAACCCGGTCTCGAAGCCGTCGATCACCACCTCGTCGATCCAGCGCAGCGACTGGATCGGGTGGCCGACCAGCCCGTCGGCGACGTCGCCGGCCATCCGCGCCATCCCCGACTGCACAGCCGCGGTGTAGATCGGTACCGACTCGCGCGGGGCCGGATGGGGCCGGATCCATCCCTTGATGTCGATGTCGTAGTAGGAGCCCTCGTAGCGAATCGGCTCTCCCACCCCGGCCCCCTGCATGATCAGCCGCGTCGCCTCGATCGCCTCGCGCAGGTGCGGCGCCGGCCTTCCGTAGTCGGCGTTGTGCCAGGTCTCGTTGAGCCGCTTCACACCGGCGCCGAGGCCGAGGCGGAAGCGCCCGCCCGACATCTCGTCGACGTCCAGCGCCGTCACCGCGAGAATGAAGGGGCTGCGGGTGAAGGCCCAGGCGATCCCGGTGGCCACGCCGATGCGCTCGGTGCGTGCTGCCAGGTAGGCGGCCTGGGTGACCGAGCTGCGAAACAGCTCCGGCGCCCATGTGCACTCGATGCCGGCCTGCTCGGCGAGCCTGGTCTCGGATTCCAGCTCGGCGACCGAGTCTCCGAGCGCGGCGACCGAGATGCGGTCGAGGGCGGACATGCTCCGGACGGGGCTCAGACCGCCGCCGGCTCGCGCTCGACGGCCTGCGCGAGGATCGCGTCGGCGACCCGGTCGCGATGCCAGTGCGCGTCGCCGAACGTCGCCGAGTCCACCTTGGCGCGCTTCAGCCACAGATGCAGGTCGTGCTCCCAGGTGAAGCCGATCCCCCCGTGCACCTGCAGCGACTCCCCCGCGACCCGCCAGCCGGCATCGGAGGCGTAGGCCTTGGCCATCGATGCGGCGAGGGGCAGGTCCTCCGGCGAGGCGTCGGCCGCCCAGGCGGCGTAGTAGGTGGCCGAGCGCGCGCCCTCGGTCTCCAGCAGCATCTGCGCACAGCGGTGCGAGACGGCCTGGTAGGAGCCGATCGGGCGCCCGAACTGCTGGCGCTCTTTTGCGTACTCGACGGCCATCTCCATCGTGCGCTGGGCGATGCCGGCCAGCTCCGCCGAGATCGCCACGCAGGCGCGATGCAGCACCGGTAGGTAGTCCTCCTGCTCGGCGGGGAGCGTGCGCTCGGCGGGGACCTCGACGCCATCGAAGCGGACTGAGTAGAGCCGCCGGGTGAGGTCGATCGACGGTTCCTGGGTCACCGACACACCGGACTGGTCGGTGTCGACGATGTGGCGCCTGCCATCAGAGGTGGCAACGAGCAGGAAGTCCGCGGCGTCGGCGTCCATCACCAGCACCTTCTCGCCATCGAGCATGACGCCGCCGTCGCCTGCTTGGGCTTCCATCTCGAACTCCCCGATCACCGCTGAGGAGCCGGCGTCGAAGAGCGCCACCGTCCCACGCTTCTCGCCCGCCGCCAAGGGGGCCAGGAATTCGGCCTGCTGCTGATCGGTGCCGCAGGTCGCGAGCGCCAAGCCGGCGACCGTGTTTGACAGCAGCGGCGAGGGCGCCAACCCGTACCCCATCTCCTCGAAGACGGTCGCCAGCTCGACGATCCCCAGCCCCTGGCCCCCGTGCTCCTCGGGCAGGGCGAGCCCGGGCCAGCCCAGCTCGACCATCTCCTGCCAGTCGGATTCCTCGAAGCCGAGGTCGGTCTCGGTCAGCTCGCGGATCCGTTCCGGCTTGTAGCGGGAGGCAATGAACTCGCGCGCCGTGCGCTTGATCTGCTGCTGCTCGTCGTTTAAGTCGAAGTACACGTCAGGCCTCTCATCGCAACCTCGGTAGGCCGAGCACCCGCTCGGCGATGATGTTTTTGAGGATGTCGGTCGTCCCACCCTCGATCGAGTTCGCGCGCGAGCGCAGGAACGCGTACTGCCACCGGCCGTCGGCGACGGCGTGCTCGGCGCCGCGGGCGAGCGGCGAGTAGGAGCCCTCGATCTCCATCGCCAGCTCGGTGATCGCCTGGTGGATGTCGGCCCACTGCCACTTGCCGAGTGAGCCCTCCGGGCCAGGGGTGCCGCTCTCCATCGTCTTGGTGAGGCCGCGGTAGGCGTTGAGGCGCATCGTCTCGGCCTCGATGTGCAACTGGGCCAGGCGCTGGCGGTAGTAGGAGTCCTCGGCCGCGGTCCCACCGTTGACCCTGGTCTCGTTGGCGAGGTTGAGTAGGCGGTCGATGGTGTTGCGGATCTGGGCGATCGCCCCGAAGGCGAGCCCTGCCCGCTCGTTCATCAGCGTCGTGATCGCCACCTGCCAGCCGGAGCCAACCTCCCCGACCACGTTCTCATCCGGGATCCGGGCGCCGTCGAGAAAGATCTCGTTGAACTCGCCCTCACCGGTGATCTGGACCAGCGGCCGCACCTGCACCCCGTCCTGCTCCATGTCGAGCAGGAAGTAGGTCAGGCCCTGGTGCTTGGGGGCATCGGGGTCGGTGCGGGCGACCAGCATGCACCACTTCGCGTACTGCGCGTAGGTGGTCCAGACCTTCTGCCCGGTGACCACCCACTCGTCGCCCTCCTTGACCGCCTTGGTCTTCAGCGACGCCAGGTCGGAGCCGGACTCAGGCTCGGAGAACCCCTGACACCAGATCTCCTCGGCGGTCAGGATCGGCTCCAGGTAACGCTGCTTCTGCTCCTCGGTGCCGTGTGCGATCACAACCGGGCCGCCCATCGCGAGGCCCAGCACGTTGACGGGAGGGGGCGTCTCCGCCCGCGTCGCCTCCATCACGAAGATCGCCTGCTCGATCATCGTCGCGCCGCGGCCGCCGTACTCCTTCGGCCACGAGATCCCGGCCCACCCCGCCTCGTGCATCTTGCGCTGCCACTCGCGACGGAACTGAACGATCTCGTCGAAGGTCTCCGGCTCGGGGCCTGGATTGTTCTCCTCCAGCCAGGTGCGAACCTCGTCGCGGAAAGACTCTTCCTGCGGGGTCAGCGACAGATCCACGGAGCCGGAGCATATAGAGATTGGCCGGCTGGCCAGGAACGACGAAGGGCGCCCGAAGGCGCCCTTCGAAGACTCATGCTTTGCTGCTCAGCCCGCGCACTCCGTGAGCCCGTAGTCCTTGGCGAGCTGGTTCGCCTTCGCGAACGGATCGGTGTTGGACGCGAAAATCAGCGGGTCGGCCTTCGCCTTGTCGAGGGCCGCCTGCGCCTCGTCAAGGATCGCGCTGACCTTCCCATCGTCGCCAGACGGGGGGGCCAGGTCGCGGATACCGTCGATCTCCGTCTGTATCTCCGGGATCGCAGTGTCCTCGGCGAACTTCGTCACCTCGGCGTCGCTCGGCTGCTTGTTGCCGGTGAATGCCTTGTTCGCCGCGCTGTCAACCGCCTGGTTGCCCTTCTTGCAGATCGCGTTGCCCTGCTTCAGGAACTCGGACTTGGTCAGCGCGTCGTCGCCTCCACCGCAACCCACGGCCACGATTCCAACGCTCAGAATTGCCGCAAGTGCAAGCCCCCCGATAAGCCTGCTGCGCATCAAACGGACCTCCTTCGATAGTGGACGAAGCCGGCGCACCCTAGCGGCCGAGAACGACGAAGGGCGCCCGCAGGCGCCCTTCGCAACCGATCAGATGCCGACTGGTTCAGCCCCCACCCCCGCCGCAGACCGTCAACCCGTAGGCCTTGGTGATCTTGTTCGACTTTGCAAACGGGTCTGTCGAGTTCTGTAACAGAATCGTTGGATCTGCCTTGGCCTTGTCGAGGGCCGATTGGGCAGAGTCGACGATCGCCTTCACCTTGGCTTCGTCTCCGGTTGGCGCGCCGAGCGCCTTGACCCCGTCGATCTGTTGCTGGATCGAGGGAACGAGCGTGTCGGTGGCGAACTTCGTTTGTACCGACTTGGGCGGCGGCCCATTCGGGTACTTCTTCTTGGTGAACGTCTGATTGGCGACCTTGTTGATCTGCTGGTTGCCCTTCTTGCAGATCGCGTTCCCCTTCTTCAGGAACTCCGCCTTGGTCAGGGCGGTCGTGGTGGTGCTGTTGTCGTTGCTGCTTCCGCAGGCAACGAGGACGAGACCCACGGTCAGAATCGCTGCGACCGCTAGCCCCCCGTAGAGACTGCTGCGCATCGATACCTCCTAGTTGTGGATCAGCCGCGGCACCCTATAGGTCGCAAGCGACATCGTGCCGCTAGCGCACGCAGCGCCCGATGCCGTAGGGGCAGGCGCGACCCTCGTCGCGCTCAGGAGCCAAAACCGCAAAAGCTGAGGCCATAATCCTCGGCCACCTTGCTTGTCCTGAACGGAGCCGTCTTGCTCTGCGATCCGAACTGGGCTGGATCCGCCCTCACATTGTCGACCGCCGACTGTTCCTCGTCGAGCAGCGCCTTGATCTTGTGTTCCGCGCCGGGAGCGGGCCCCAGAGCGCGGATCTGATCGAGTTCCTTCTGAATCGTGGGGATGGCGTCCTCCCCCAGCTTCGCGATCACCGCACCCGTCGGCGGCCCGATCGGCTCATTTCGCTTATGGGCCAGCCGGGCTTGAACCTTCAACGCGTCATGGACAGCCCTACCGATGCGCGCGTTGCCCTTCAGACAGACCGCGGTGGCCTTCCTGACGAACTCGGCCTTCGAGGTCCCGGTCGTGCTGGAGCTGTTGTCGTTGCTGCTGCCACAGGCCGCAAGAACGAGGCCCGCGGCAAGAATCGCCACGCAGGCGAGCCCTCCGATCAGACCGCTGCGCATCAGATCTCCTTGATTGGTGAATCGAGCCGGCGCACCCTAGCGGGCGGACCTGAGGGACCTCGCTTTTTCCGGATCGCTCAGGCGCCGCGCACGCAGCGCGCAGATCGCCGGCGGCGCTCTCAATCGACTTGCCGAGGCGTTCAGACCCGCTGGATGATCGTGCCGGTGCCGAGACCGCCGCCGCAGCACATCGTGACCAGACCGATCTCCTTGTCGGAGCGCTCCAGCTCGTGCAGCAGAGTGGTGATCAGGCGGGCGCCGGTCGAGCCGAGCGGATGCCCGAGCGCGATCGCGCCGCCGTTGACGTTGACCCGGTCCATGTCGGGCTCCAGCTCGCGACGCCATGCTGCAATCACGGAGGCGAACGCCTCGTTGATCTCGATCAGGTCGATGTCGTCGATCTTCATCCCGTTGCGCTCCAGCAGCTTGCCGGTCGCCGGGATCGGGCCGGTGAGCATGATCACCGGGTCGACGCCAACCGTGGTCTGGTCGACCACCCGCGCCCGCGGCTTCAGGCCCAGCTCGTCGGCCTTCTCGCGGGTCATCATCAGCACCGCGGCAGCCCCGTCGGAGATCTGGGAGGAGTTGCCGGCGGTGACCTTGCCGTCCTCCTTGAAGGCTGGCTTCAGCTCCGAGAGCTTCTCGAGGCTGGTGTCGGGCCGGATCCCCTGGTCGGTGACGTAGGTGTCGCCGTTGACCGAGAAGGGAACGATCTCGCGCTCGAAGCGCCCCTCCTCGGTCGCCTTGGCGGCGAGCTGGTGCGAGCGCAGGCCGATCTCATCGAGCTCGGAGCGTGGGATCTCCCACTTGTCGGCGATCATCTCGGCCGAGATCCCCTGCGGGACGAGGTTGTAGTGCTCGAGCAGCTGCGGGCTGAAGGCCGCGCCGTGCTCCTGCATCACCTGCATGCTGTCGGCGAACGAGATGTGGCCCATGTGCTCGACGCCCGATCCGATCGTCACGTCGTGCACACCGGAGGCGATCAGGGCGGCGCCGAAGTTGACTGCCTGCTGGGCGGAGCCGCACTGGCGGTCCACGGTCGTGGCGGGCGTCTCGATCGGAAGGTCGGCCTCGAGCCAGGCGTTGCGGCCGATGTTCAGCCCCTGCTCGCCGAACTGCTGCACACAGCCCGCGATCACGTCCTCGACCTCGGATGCCTCGATGCCGGTGCGCTCGATCAGCTCCGAATAGGTCTTTGCCAGCAGATTCGAGGGATGGACGTCCTTGTAGTAGCCCTTCTCCTCGTGGCCGCGCCCGATCGGGGTGCGTACCGCCTCGACGATGACGACCTCTCGGCCTCCGAACTTGCCGTTCTCCATCGGGAAAGCCCTCCGTTCGCTCTAGGTCAGCGGCAGGCCAGCGAATCGGCCGCCTACGGGCAATGTTATTGGATTGACTGGCTCGTCAGCCAGGGGTGGGCGCGGCCGAGCGTGGCGCTCAACTACCAGCCGGCTCCGGCATCGGTTCCGACGGCGCGACCCTGAGCAGCTTGGCGGGCCCTGGTGGCAGCCACCAGTTCCAGCGCCCCATCAGGCGCATGATCGAGGGCACCAGCAGGGCCCGGATCACGGTCGCGTCGAAGATGATCCCCGCCGCCAGCCCGATCCCGAACTGCTTGATGTCGACGCCGGGGCCGGTCGACATCGAGAAGAAGGCGAACATCAGCACCAGGGCGGCGCTGGTCACCAGCTTGCCGGTTCGCATCAGTCCGAGCTGGATCGCCTGCGGCGTCGAGCCTGTCTCGTCGTATGCCTCGCGCATCCGGGTCAGCATGAAGACCTCGTAGTCCATCGAGAGCCCGAACAAAAACGCGAAGATCATCAATGGGATCCAGGATTGGACCGCCCCCGTCGCGTCCACGCCCCAGATCGCCTGCGCCCCATGGCCTTGCTGGAAGATGAAGACGACGATCCCGTAGGCGGCGCCGAGCGAAATCAGGTTGAGGATCACCGCCTTCAGCGGCAGCAGAAGCGAGCGGAACGCCCGCGCCAGCAGCAGGAAGGTGAGGATGACGACGAACGCGAGGACGTAGGGGAAGTTCCCGTACACGGCGTGCACGAAGTCGCGGTTCTCCGCCGCCGTTCCGCCCAGTGTCAGCTTCACCGAGTGGTCGATTTGGGCCTGGGCGGCAGGCAGGACGTCGTCCTTGAGGTTGGAGATCGTCCCCCGGGACGTCTTGCTCTCGGCGTCGACGCTCGGGAAGGCCTCGACCAGTGCATTGCCGTGGCCGCGCCAGCCATTGCCCTTCGGAGCGACCGCGGCCGCGACACCCGGCGTTCGGTCGAGCTGGGAGGCTAGGGCATTGAGGTTCTTCTGGGTCGGGCCGTGCTCGGCCAAGACGACGTACGGCTCCAGGACGCCGGGCGTGATGTGGGCGGCTGTGAGCACATCGCGACCCTGGATCGCGTCGCCGGAACCGGGAAGGTCCTTTGCCTGGGCCTGGGCGGGATTGAGCTTCGAGGCCGGTACCAGCAGCACGGCGACGATCAGCAGGCCGACCGCCGCGGTCACCACCGGGCGCCGGATCACGGTCCCGGCCCAGCGGCCCCAGAAACCCTCGTCGACGTACTCGCCCGCGTGGAAGCGCTTCGGCAGCAGCCGGATCTTGTTGATCCGCGGACCGAGCAGCGAAAGCAGCGCCGGAAGCAGGGTGATCGAGGCGAGCACGGAGACGGCCGGGATCAGCATTCCTCCGATCCCGATCGCGCGGATGAACGGCAGCGGCAGGATGATCATGCTCAGAAGCCCGATCGCCACCGTCGAGCCGGAGACGACCACCGAGCGGCCGGCGCGGCGCATCGTCGCCGCGATCGCCTCCTCGACCTCCTCCCCCTTCGCCAGCTCCTCGCGGAATCGGAAGATCATCAGCAGCGAGTAGTCGATCGCCACCCCGAGCCCCACCAGCGCGATCAGGAACTGGACGATCACCGAGACGTCGGTGACATAGGTGACAAGCCAGATGACCCCGAAGGTGGTCAGGATCGAGCTCGCGGCCACGGCCAGCGGCATCAGCACCGCAGGCAGGGTGCCGAAGACCAAAAGCAGCACAAGAAGCGCGCCGATCCCGCCGAGCAGGATCTCGAGCGCGAGGCTGGGACCGCTCCCGCCTCCGCTGTCGGAGTTCAGAGGATCGATCCCGGTCAGATGGGCGGTGACCCCGTCGGGCGCCGCCTGCTTGAGCGCCTTGCGGGTCTTCGGGATCGTGCCCGAGGTGTCGAAGCTCGGCAGCCCGGCGGGGTAGACCTCGGCGAAGGTCGTGTGGCGGTCGCGGGAGACGTAGGCGTCGCTGCCGGTCGAGAAGTAGGAGCTGACGCGGGAACCGCGGTTGGCGCGCTGCGCGGCGGCGATCGCCTTCTGGATCCCGGGCTCCTTGGTCACGTCGCCCTTGGAGTGGAAGACCGAAACCAGCGGCACCTGCGCGCCGGTGCCGAGGCTGTGTAGCGCTCGCTGGTTCGCCTCGTAGGCCGAGTAGCCGGGGATCGAGAAGTTCTCCTGCCAGCGGTTCTTGACCTGCCCGGCGCCGATCATCCCGAAGATCACCAGACCGACCCAGGCCGCGATCACATAGCGGCGGCGGCGGACCACGAAGTGGCCCAGCCGTTCCATCGTGCTCATCGAGAGCCTGCCTCTTTCGAGCCCCGCCAAGCGATCACCAATCTCTTATAGCGAAGTGGTCGCCTCGGCTGGTTGTCCGATCGTGATAACAACCCTTCCGCGTGAACGCCTCGGAGGGGTACAAGCACCCAGCGATCGCGGGGAGCGGAACAATCGCCACCGGACTGGCGGCAACCGCAACCGCGACCGGAAAGACATTGCTGCTGGCCCGCAGCGACGCATCGGCGTGGCGGGCCGAGGAGAAGGCGACGGCGGCGTGCGCGAAGATCGAGGGCGCCGACGCCGGCCGCCTCAAGGTCACCACCGAGGCCGCCGACCTCGCCGATTGCGACATCATCGTCGAGGCCGTGATCGAGGACCCGGAGGTGAAGGGCGAGCTGCTCTCCACCGTCGGCGAGTCGGCCCCGGATGCCGACCTGGCGACGACGACATCCTCGCTGTCGGTCGGCGAGATCGGCAAGCGCAGCGGCCACGGTGACCGCTTCTTCGGCCTTCACGTCTTCAACCCGGTGCCGCGGATGAAGCTGGTCGAGCTGTGCTTCCCAACCGGTGTCGGCGACGGCGTCAAGGAACGGGCGCTCGCCTGGTGCGGCGCGCTCGGCAAGACCGCGGTCGAGGTCCCCGACCAGGCCGGGTTCGTCGTCAACCGGCTGCTCTTCCCCTACCTCTTCGATGCCGTGCGGATGCTCGAGCGCACCGGGATGGAGCCCGGCGAGGTCGACTCCTGCATGACACTCGGCGCCGGACACCCGATGGGGCCGCTGGCGCTGCTCGACTTCGTCGGCCTCGACGTGGCCGAGGCGATCGGCGACGCGCTGCATGCCGACTCCGACGAGCCCGCCCACAAGCCGCCGGGGATGATGGTCGAGATGGTCGGCGAGGGCAAGCTCGGCCGCAAGAGCGGTGCCGGCTTTTACGACTACGGCTAGCGGCCCGCCCTCGTCACATGACTTGCGGCGGCTTCGCCGCCTGACATGCGCCTGCGGCGGCGCAACGCCGCCGCCATCATCTATTGCCGGATGAACGAGACCGGCGGATTGATTCTCGGCCTGGCGGTGGCGATTGCGGCGCTCAGCACGCTCGCGCGGCTGATCAACGTCCCCTACCCGATCGTGCTGGTGATCGGGGGGCTCGGCATCGGGCTGATTCCCGGCCTGCCCGACGTGACGCTCGATCCCGACCTGGTTCTGGTCATCTTCCTTCCGCCGCTGCTCTACGCCGCAGCGTTCTTTGCCTCGCTGCGCGATCTACGCCGCAATCTGAGACCGATCACGTTGACCGCGGTCGGCCTGGTGATCGCCACCGCCGTCGGGGTGGCGCTCGTCGCCCACACCTTGATCGATGGGATGACCTGGGGTGCCGCCTTCGCCTTGGGCGCGATCGTCGCGCCCACCGACCCGATCGCCGCCAGCGCGATCATGAAGCGCCTCGGCGCCCCGCGGCGCATCGTCACCGTGATCGAGGGCGAGAGCCTGATCAACGACGGCACGGCGCTTGTGATCTACCGCTCCGCCGTCGCCGCCGTCGTCGGCGGCAGCTTCTCGATCTGGTCCGGAGGGCTCGACTTCGTGCTCGCGGTAATCGGGGGAATCGCGATGGGCCTGCTGGTCGGTGGGGCGATCGCCGAGATCCGCCGCCGGATCGAGGACACGCCGGTCGAGATCACGATCTCGCTTGCGACCGGCTACGCCGCCTACCTTCCCGCCGAGGCGATCAATGTCTCGGGAGTGCTCGCCGCCGTCACGGCGGGGATCTACCTGGGCTGGAAGGCGCCCGAGATCGCCTCTGTGACCCAGCGCCTGCAGGGGCGCCCTGTCTGGGAGCTGCTGCAGTTCCTTCTCAACGCGGTCCTCTTCGTACTGATCGGCCTCCAGCTCCCGATCGTGGTCGGGAACCTGGGGGGAATCTCCGCAATGACCCTGGTCGGCTACGCGGCAGCCATCTGCGCCACGGTCGTCGGCGTGCGCTTGATCTGGTCCAACACGACGCCCTACCTGGTCAGGGCGCTGGACCGGCGCCCCCAGCAGCGAGCCCGCCGGGTCGATTGGCACTCGGTGCACTCGCGCCCCCATCTGCGCGCCTTCTGGACCCCCAGGCGGATTCGACAAGCCGAGCCGATGTCGGTGCTCACCTTCTCCAAACCCGGTGGGCACGTTGTGGAGGCGGGTGACGCGTCGCCGGCGGCCGCCGACCCCTCGGCGGATGGCACGGACACGGGCGATCCGACGCTTTACCCGAACAGCGCCAACGGCGTCGTCCTGTTCTTCTACGGCGCCGACGAGTACCGATGCTCGGGGAGCGTCATCAACAGCCCCGCCGGCAACGTGGTCCTTACTGCTGGGCACTGCGTGATCGCGCCCGGCTCGGGCACCCAGGCGACCAACATCGTTTTCATACCCGGCTATCGCGATGGAGAGCACACCTTTGATGACTGGCCGGCGACGACTTTCGCGACCACTACCGAGTGGCAGACCACAGCCGGCACCGGCGATCCCAATGACGCCGACGAGGCTGGAGACATGGCGATGCTGACCCTCCAAACCGTCCCGGGGATGGGGCGACGATCCAGAGCGTGGTCGGTGCGGTTGGCATCGGCTTCAACCAGCCGCGCAATCAGACCTACATGGAGTACGGCTATCCGGCGGCGTTCCCGTACGACGGCGAACGGCTCTACGAGCTGACGAGCCTCCTCGCGGGCAACGATCCATTCTTCTCGCCCGCCACGATGGCGATCACCAGCGACTTCACGGGGGGATCCAGCGGCGGGCCCTGGCTGGTGGGAAACCCGCCGGTGGCGCTCTCGGTGAACGACTACAAGTACGTCTCGGATCCCAACCACATGTACGGCCCCTACTTCGGCAGCATCGCCCAACAGCTCTACACCACGGCCACGACGGGCGGCGTGAGCCCGGCCAGCAGCGTTGTCCCCCCGAAGCCTTCGAACGCGTTCCTGATCGGATCGATGACCCGCAACCGCCAGCGGGGCCTGGCCACCCTCTGGGTCAAGGTCCCGGGCGCCGGCACGCTCAATCTCAGCGGCCACGGCTTGCGCAGGGTTATCAAAGAGCCGGGCGGCAAGGGCACGGTCGGGCTGCCGGTCCGGGCCAAGGGCTCTGCGTTGGCAACGCTGCGCGACGCCGGTCGGGTCCTGGTGCAGGCAAAGATTGCCTACGAGCCGACCGGAGGCAGCGTCAACTCGAAGAGCCGCGGCGTCGTCCTGCTCAGGCAACCGTGAGGCGGGACGCGGTCCCGCTCAGGCGTCGCTGAGGCGCGCATTGGGCGTCCTGCGTGCAAACCGCCTTGCAGATTTCCCTGTCTTTTCGGAATTGGGGGTTGACAGAACCCCGTGCTGTCGTCACACTGCCCGGCCAACAAGGGTGAACCTCAACTTGAGTCTGAGGCAGCACCCTTGAGGAGGGCGCCCAGGGGAGGTACGTGGCGCCACGACAACTTCACTCGAAGGAGGAAGTTCAGTGGCCACACCTACCCCCATGCAGAAAACCAAGCTGCCAGCGTCCGCTCGGGCGACTGCGCCAGCCGTAAAGCAGCCTAACGCTCAACCTGAGCTTGATGATCATTACCTGGTCGCCCTCGCCAAGGAGGGCAAGCCGGATGCCTATGACGCGATTGTGCGCCGCTACCGCGGCTTCGTGCGTCTGAAGGCTTCTTCGTACTTCCTGCTCGGCGGCGAGTCGGACGACCTGATCCAGGAGGGCCTGCTGGGCCTCTACAAGGCGGTTCGCGACTACCGCACCGACCGCGAGTCGAGCTTTCGCAACTTCGCCGAGCTGTGCATCACGCGTCAGATCATCACGGCGGTGAAGACGGCGACTCGCAACAAGCACACGCCGCTCAACCAGTACGTCTCCTTCAGCCAGTCGCCTGCGGCGGCGGGCGACTCGGACTCGACCCTCGACGAGATATTGCCCGGCCCCACGGCCTTCGATCCGGTCAACCAGGTGATCGCGACCGAGGAGCTGGAGAGTCTCGTCTCATGCCTGTCAAGCGTGCTGTCCGACCTCGAAAGCCGGGTGCTGTCGCTCTATCTCGACGGCTACTCCTACGAGGTGATCGCCGAGAAGCTGGACTGCGACACGAAGACGGTCGACAACGCCTTGCAGCGGGTGAAGCGCAAGGTGGGCACCCACCTCACCTCGCGCGAGGTGAGGCTCTAGCTCGCTGGCAGCTGCTGGAGCGACAGCGTGTTGCAGAACTGCAACACCGCGGGGCGGTGATGCCCTAGCGTTTGGCGCCGATTGGGCAAGCGCGGGAAAACTCCTCTGCTGGTCGCGATCAGCGCATTTAGTGTCGTCAGCGTCGCCGGCGTGGCGCTCGCGAAGACCGAGCACGGCACGCCCGGGCGCGACAAGCTGGTCGGGACCAAGCGCGCCGACAAGCTGATCGGACGCGGCGGACGCGACACCCTGATCGGCCGCAAGGGGGCCGACCGTCTGAAGGGCGGCAAGGGCCGCGACAAGCTGCTGGCCGGACCCGGCAACGACGTCCTCAGGGGCGGCCCCGCCAACGACCTGCTGAAAGCGGGCCGGGGCAACGACGAGCTTCTGGGCGGCCCGGGCAGGAACATTCTCAAGGGAGGCCGCGGCGACGATGACCTCTCGGGCGGCCCCGGCATCAACACCCTCAACGGCGGTCCGGGGGACGATCTGCTGATCGGCGGGCCTCGCGGGGGGACGATGACCGGCGGCCCGGGACACGACCAGTTCAACGAGCTGGACGGGGTTCCGATGGGCGGCGAGGCCGACGACGTGATCGACGCCCGCGACGGCGAAGAGGACGAGATCAACTGCGGACCGGGCAATGACACAGCATTCGTGGACGCCAGCGAGGAAGGCGTCGTCGACTGTGAGACCGTGATCGAACCAAACACCACAGGAGGGCGACGATGAGCCAAGAGGGCGTGGACCTGCGGGACCCGGAGGCCAGCGAGCGCTTCGAGGCCGAGCATCCGGAGGAGGCGCTGCGCCGGCGCGACTTCCTCGCCCGCACCGCGGCCCTTGCCGGTGGGGTCTCGCTGGCGGGCATGCTGTCGCCCGACCAGCTGGTCAACGCCGCCGCGCGCATCCAGCAGCGCGTCAAGCTGCCGAGCCCGCGCAACATGCCGATCGACACCTTCGTGGTGCTGATGATGGAGAACCGCTCCTTCGATCACTACTTCGGCTGGCACCCGAGGGCGGACGCTCACAACGCCGGCCTCACCTACCCGGACGCGAACGGCAACCCCGTCGGCACCCATCATCTGACCCCGGACTTCCAGGGCTGCGCGTCCCGCGACCCCGATCACTCCTGGTACGGCGGGCGGCACCAGTACGACGGCGGCCGGATGGACGGCTTCGTGCAGGGCAACGTGGCCGGGACCAGCAGCGACTCATTCGCCGCCGGCTACTACCTCAAGCAGGACCTTGGGTTCATCCCCTACGCGGCCGACGCCTTCCAGCTCTATGACCGGTTCCACTGCTCGATCATGGCCTCGACCTATCCCAACCGCCACTACATGTGGTCGGCGCAGTCGGGCGGCCAGAAGGACAACCAGACGCAGTCCAACAGCTGGGAGACGATCTTCGATCGCGCGCTATCGAAGGGCGCCAGCGCGACCTACTTCAACTCCGACCTGCCGGTCTCGGCGCTCTATGGGTCCCGGGGGCTGTCCTGGACCCAGCCGGTGTCCAACTACTACCAACATGCGGCGAACGGGACACTTTCCAACATCAACTACGTCGACCCGGCGTTCTACGACGGCGGTGGCGGCGACGGCGTCTCTGGCGACGAGCATCCGCACGGCGACGTGCGGATCGGGCAGGCCTTCATGTCGGACGTCGTGCACGCCTTCATCGATTCGCCGCAGTTCAAGCGCGGAGCGCTGTTCATCGTCTACGACGAGTGGGGAGGGTTCTTCGACCACGTGCTTCCGCACTTCGTGCCCGACGACCGTGGCAGCCGCAACCTCTATGAGAACTTCGGCATGACCGGGTTCCGGATCCCCGCCGTTGTCGTGTCGCCGTATGTGAAGCGGGGCGTCGTGAACCACTCATTCGCGACGTTCGAGTCGATCCTGAAGCTGATCGCCTACAAGTTCGGGCTCGGCTACCTCAACAAGCGCCACCGCTACGCAACCAACATCGGGCGAACATTCGACTGGGAGACGCCCAACTTCAACCGGCCCAACATTCCCGATCCTCAGACGATCGCGGCGACGCCATGCTCGCTGCAGCTGATTCGGGAGGAGGATCGGGCGCAGCGCCACAAGCCGCACGACCTGCTCGACCTGGAGACTTCGGGCCTGCTCGACCGGCTCGGCTACGACGTCAAGCGGCCGACCTACGCGCGCATCTTCCGTAACCCGGACAGCTTCCGGCGGGCGTTGCGCCAGAGCACCAGCTATCGCGGCGGTTAGATGGGCAAAGCCGGAGGTCGGATTCGAACCGACGACCTGCCGCTTACAAGGCGGCTGCTCTGGCCAACTGAGCTACTCCGGCGAATTTGGCATACGGAAAATCAACTATTGGTCCACAATGATTTCAATGGAGCGCTCAAGGATCTTTGCCACCTGCCGATTGGGTGCCTACGCCCACCTAGCTCAATCGGAAGAGCACTCGACTTGTAACCGAGAGGGTCCTGGTTCAAATCCAGGGGTGGGCTCTTCCCCGCAGGCGATGCTCCGATGAAGCTCGAGGGCATCCACCACATCACGGCGATCACCGAGAACGCCCAGCGCAACGTCGACTTCTACGCGGGCGTCCTAGGTCTAAGGCTGGTCAAGAAGACGGTCAACCAGGACAACCCGACCGTCTATCACCTCTTCTACGCCGACGAGAAGGGCGACCCCGGCTCCGACCTCACCTTCTTCGAGTATCCAGGGGTGCCCGAGGGACACGCCGGGGCGGGGATGATCCACAGGATCGTCTGGCGGGTCGGGTCCGAGGATTCGATCGCCTTCTGGCAGGAGCGTCTTTCGGGCCAAGGGACCGAATCCGAGCTGCAAAACGGGCGGTTGCACTTCTCCGACCCGGAGGGGCTGGGGCACGAGCTCGTGGTGGTCGACGTCGACGACGAACCGCTGATCGCCGACCATCCTGAGGTTCCCGCCGAACTCGCCCTGCAGGGCTTTCACGCCGCCCGCGCCTACAGCCAAGCGCCCGAAGCGAGCCGCTCGCTACTCGAGGATGCCCTGCAGTTCACCCCGTACGGCGATGCGGAGTTTGCCCCATCGGGCGCCGGGTGGGAGGCGCGTGGCGAGCGTCGCGGTGGGCTCTGGGCCTACGACGTGTCGCCGAGCGAACCCGGCATCCAGGGCGCCGGGACCGTGCACCACATCGCCTGGGCCTCCGAGGTGGAGGAGCACCTGGCGTGGCGCGAACGGGTGATCGAGGGCGGCGCCTCGCCGACCCCGGTGATCGACCGCTTCTACTTCCGCTCGATCTACTTCCGCGAGCCGAGCGGGGTGCTGTTCGAGATCGCCACGCTCGGGCCCGGCTTCACTGTCGACGAGCCGCTCGAGCACCTGGGCGAGAAGCTCTCGCTGCCGCCCGACTACGAGCACCTGCGCGCCGAGGTGGAGCCGAGGCTGCGGCCGATCACCAACCCGAGGGTCGCCGCGGCGCGTTGAGCGGCGACGGCGCCTCGTTTACCTGGCGCGACGCCAACCGCACGGTCCTATTCGGGCAGGGAGCGGTGCAGGGCGCGGCCGGCACCCTGGCCGAGCACGGGTTAGAGGAATTCGATCTGCTTTCCACTCCGCGGGCCATGGCCGAGGCCAATCAGCTGGCGGCAGCGGCCGCGGCCGTCCACGAAGTGGCGCCGGGCGGCGTGCCCGAGGTGGCGGCGGCGCTCCTCGGCCAAGCCTCCTCACCGGCACTGGTCGCCCTCGGCGGCGGGCGGGTGATCGACGCCGGGAAGGCGGTCGCCTCGGTGGAGGGTCAGACCGTGGCGGCGATCCCGACCACGCTCTCGGGGGCTGAGATGACCGGCGTCCATCGCTTCCCGGCCGGCGCCGAGGAGCGGGCCAAGGGCCTGGTTCGCCCCGAGCTGGTGATCGCGGATCCCGAGCCGATGACCAGCCAGCCCGAATCGCAGCTGCGCGCCAGCGCGATGAACGCGCTTGCACACGGAGCCGACTCTCTCTACACCCCGCTCGCCAACCCGGTCTCGAGGATGACCGCGCTGCGCGGCGCGCAGTTGATCGGCGAGACGCTGGACCAGAGCCCCGACGACCGCGACCGCTCCGCGCTGGCGCTCGGCTCAATCCTCTGCGGCTACGCGTTCGACTCCGCGCTGTTCGCGATCCACCATGTGATCTGCCAGACGCTGGTGCGAGGGCTCGGAATCCCGCACGCGGAGACCAACGCGGCGATCCTGCCCCACGCGATCGCCTTCATGCGGGAACGGGCGCCGGAGCAGATCGGTGATCTGGCGAATGCCCTACACACCGACCCTGACTCGCTGCCGGACAGGATCGCGGAGCTCGGACGTCCGCAGGGCCTCGGCGACCTCGGCGCCGACAAGGAGGGCCTGGAGAAGGTCCTCGACGAGATCGAGGCCCGTCCCCAGCTCGCCTTCACCCCCGACCCCCCGGACCGCGAGCAGCTGCGAACAATCATCGAGTCCGCTTGGTGACCGAGAACCTGCGCTTGAGCCACTAGCCACTAGCGACCTGTAACGAGGCTTGAACCCTCGTGTAGCCCAGTACATGGGCGAGGACCCCCTCCTGCGCTACCACGAATACACGCGCAAGCACAGCGTCAATTGGGCGATGTACCTGCTGGCGCGGAGCATCCTGCAGCCGGCCTTCTGGATTTGGCTGCGGCTTTCGAAGGGGGGTCGCAAGCACGCTCGGGTCAAGGGGGCGCTGATCGTCGCCTCCAACCACCGCAGCTTCCTCGACCCGTTCGTGATCGGGGCTTCGCTTCCGTGGCGAAAGCCGATGTGTTACGTCGGAAAGCGGGAGCTGTTCGAGAAGCGCTGGCAGGGATGGCTGCTCTCGCGTTGCGGCGCGTTTCCGATCCGACGCGGCGAGTCCGACGAGGACGCGATGACCACCGCGCGGATGGTCCTGGAACGCGGTGGAACGGTCTGCATCTTCCCCGAGGGCACGCGGATCCGATCCGGCTCGCTGTCGACGCCGAAGCGCGGGGTCGGGCGGCTCGCCCTTCAGACCGGCGCTCCGGTGCTGCCGGTGGCCGTGAACGGAACCGAGCGGGTCCGCCGCGGTTGGCGGATCCGTCCGCGCAAGGTGAGGATCCGCATGGGCCGCCCGATCACCTTCCCGCGCTCCGAACAGCCCTCGCCGGCCCTGGCGGCAAGGGTGACGGCGCGCATCTGGCCCAACGTCGAGTTGCAGTGGGAGGACCTGGGCGGTCTGCCGCCGGTGCGCCGCGCCGCCGTGATCGGCGCCGGCAGCTGGGGCACCGCGGTCGCCGTGCTGCTGGCGCGGGGTGGGCTCGAGGTGCAGCTTGGCACCCGCAGCCCCGAACAGGCGGAGGCGATGGACGAGGCGCGGGTCAACGAGCGCTATCTGCCCGAGGTGCGGCTGCCGGAATCGCTGCAGGTCCAGCGCGCTTCCGAGATCGAGCTCGCCGGACTCGATCTGGTCTGCCTCGCGGTCCCGTCGAATGCGCTGCCGCAGGCGGTCGGCTCGATCGCCGACCGGATCGGCGAACGCACGGCGATCCTGCTGCTCAGCAAGGGGCTGGTCGCGCCCCAGGGCGAGCTTCCGAGCGAGTACGTGGGCGGGCGGGTCCGCGCCCGCGCGATCGCCAGCCTCGGCGGCCCAGCTCACGCACACGAGGCCGTCTCCGGCTCCGCGGCGCTGGTGCTCGGTTCCGCCGACCCCGACCTGCGGGCCCAGCTTGGCGAGGTGTTCGACCGCGCCGGCCTCGTCTGCGAGCGCTCCGGGGACGCCTTCGGGGTCGAGATGGCGGGTGCCGCCAAGAACGCCGCCGCACTCGCCGCCGCCGCCGCCCAACCGCACGGTCTGAACGCGGCCGGGATCGCCGCCGGGGAGATCTGGCGCGAGTGCGTGGAATACGCGACGTCCCGTGGGGCGAGGCTGGAGACCTTCATCGGCCTCGCGGGAGTAGGCGACCTGACGGCGACGGTGCTCGCGCCGGGCAGCCGCAACCGTCGCGCCGGAGAGCTGCTGGGCGCCGGCATGCCCGCCGATCAGATCCGCGCCGAGATCGGCCAGGCTTCGGAGGGGCTCGATTCCGTGCCCCTGCTCGCCGAGACGATCTCAGCCGCCGGGATCGAGGCGGAGGGCCTACAAGGGCTTGCGGCGCTGATCGAGGGCGCGATTGGAACCGACGAATGGGTCGCGGGATTGCGCCGTGCAGAGCGCTCCCGCCGGGCCGCCTGAGCGAGGGTACGCTTGCTCCGTGGCAGAGGAAAAGATCGAAGCCGGCCCACCAACGGACCCGGTCGCGAAGGCGGAGATGGATCGCGCCTTCGAGGACCTCTACAGGGCCCACCTGCGCGACGTGTACTCCTATGCCTACTACAGGGTCGGCAACCATCACGACGCCGAGGACCTCACCGAGCAGGCGTTCCTACAGGCCTACCGGCACTTCGATCGGGCGAGGCGGGAGTCGGACGGCAGGCCGCTGCGGCCCTGGCTGATCCGCATCGCCCACAACCTCGCCTCCAACTACTTCCGCGACCGGTCGCGGCGCCCGCAGACGCCGCTGGACAGCGCCGATCCGATCTCGGCACCGCACGGCACCGAGGCCCTGGTCGAGGGGCGCGAGGAGCTGCGCAACGTGATGGCCGGGCTGCAGCACCTTCCCGACGATCGTCGCGAGGCGTTGATCATGCGCTTCGCGCTGGGCATGGACAACCGCGAGATCGCGCGCGCCTTGGGTCGCACCGACGGGGCTACCAAAGTGCTGATCCACCGCGCGATCAAGCAGCTTCAAGAGCAGATGGACGAGGAGGCGGGCGATGACTGAGCACGCAGTGGAGCGACTGCTCGCGGACGCGTTGAGGCCGATCGAGCCCCCTGACAGACTGTCGGGCAGGCTCGAAGAGACCTTCTCAGCGGTTGCCGAGGCCGCCGCAAACGAGCTCTCCGACTGGGCCGACGCGCTGACCGAGTCCGAGCTGGAGGCGCTGCGCGACCCCCGCAACTGGGTGCGCCCGGCAATTGCGGTCACCGCCGGCGGCGTCGCCACCGGGGCCCTGGTGCTGTTCGAGCTGCGCCGTCGCAGCCGTCAGCGCAGTGGCGGCGGCGGCATACGCGGCCTGACCGAAGAGTTGCGTTCGCGCCTCTAGGTTGCTTCGGCGGTGCGCCTTGTGGCCGCGACCGCAGGAGTCGCCACTCCAGCCGCAACACCGAGCACGCCGAGGATCACGTGCAGGAAGTTGTCCTCGGTGTTCACCGGGATGAAGCCAAGGATCGAGTGGCCGTCGCCGATGATGAATCCCCAGATCGCGATCGCGATGTACACGACCCCGAGGCCGAGCGCATACTGGCGGGCCGCATAGCCCGCGACCAGCAGGCCCAAGCCCCCGGTCACGATGTGGACGATGTTGTGCCACCCGTTGACATCCAGGATCCCGAACACGGCGTCGACGCGGCCCGGGCTTCCGAACGACGAGCTGTAGAAGAACCCGATAATGCCGGCGATCACGAGCGTGCCGCCGACCAACGTGGCGTACAACCTTGCTGGGCTTGAACCTTCCATAGTTCCTCCTGGTGGAATTGCTCCTGTTGATGTTTTCGCGCCAGGCGGACGAATCGTGATGATCCGCACCACGCCGGGGACCGTAGGGTGAGTTGGACGTTCATACGCGATAGCGGCGCGCCCGGCTCAGGGCACCCGCGCCACGGGGAAACCAGGCAGTGGCCATAGACAAGAAGAGGGCGGAGCGCCTCGGCGACGAGGAACTGATGCCCCTGGTTGCGGAGAAGGACCCGGAGGCGTTCGAGGTCTTCTACGACCGCCACGGCGGGGCCGCCTTCTCGGTCGCCTACCGGATCGTCGGCGATCGCTCCAGCGCCGAGGACGTGACCCAGGAGGCGTTCCTCTCGATCTGGCGCAGCGGCACCCGCTATGACCGCGCGCGGGGCAGCGTTCGGGCCTGGACGCTGGGCATAGTCCGAAACCGCGCCATCGACGCCCTGCGCCGCCAGTCCGGAAAGGCCCTGAAGCTCGACTTCGACGACGAGGCGGCGCTCGAGCAGCGCCCGTCGCCAGACTTCACCGACGAGCAGGCGCTGCAGCGCGAGTCGGCGCGGCAAGTGCGCGGGGCGCTCAGCGAGCTTCCCAGCGAGCAGTCGAAGGTGATCCAGCTCGCCTACTTCGGCGGCTTCAGCCACTCGGAGATCGCCGAGATGCTGAGCATGCCGCTGGGCACCGTCAAGGGCCGGATGCGGCTCGGGATCGAGAAGATCCGCACGCAGCTGGCGGAGGGGATCCCGTGAGCGGAGCACGAGATCACCGGGGCTGGCGCGCCGACCTCTCCGCCTACCTGCTCGGCTCGCTGGAGGCGGAGGAGACCGAGGCGCTGGAAGGCCACCTGGAGGCCTGCCAGCGCTGCCGAGACGAGCTGCGCTGGCTACAGCCGGCGATCGACATGATCGGGGAGTCGGTCCCGCAGCTGGAGCCGCCCCCAGGCCTGCGCGCGCGGTTGATGGCCGAGGTGCGGGCAGACGCAGCCGAGCTGGCCCCGGACACGGCCCAGGATGCCCGGCGACGGGACGCGCCTTCGCGACGGTCCGGGGGTTTCCGCGCCTTCCTCTGGCGGCCGGCTGTGGCGCTGACCGCGGTGGCGCTGATCGGGGCCGTGATAGGCGGCTATGCCCTGCGCGGCAACGGCGGTCGGGATACGACCACTTTCCCCGGCCCCCACAGCGGCTCCGTGCGCGCATCGCTCGAGCGCCGGGGCGATTCCGGCACCCTTGTCATGACCGGGCTCAAGCAGCTACCGAAGTCCGACGTCTACGAGGCATGGGTCCAGCGCAACCACCGCATACAGCCTTCCTCGCTCTTCGATGCGGGCCGCAACGGCAAGGCGACCGCTGCGATCCCGTACCACCTCGACGGCGCCAACGCGGTGATGGTCACGATCGAACCGAGGGGCGGCAGCAAGCAGCCCAGCTCCTCGCCGGTCGTCTCCGTCCCCCTGCCCGGCTGACCCGACGCCGCCGGCCGCTGCCAGCGAACCGGACATAGCCCACAGGTAGCCTCCGATCCTCGATGGCGACCTGCTACCGGCACCCCGACCGCGAAACCGGCGTCTCCTGCTCGAACTGCGGGCGTCCGATCTGCCCCGACTGCATGACCTCGACCTCGGTGGGAATGCGCTGCCCCGAGTGCGCGCGCGAGAAGATCAAGGTGCGCACCGGGACGGCCGCCTTCGGGCGCGCCGGGGCGACCCCAGCAACCACCGTCCTGATCGCCATCAACGTGGTCGTGTTCCTGATCGAGATTGGCGCTGGCAGTGGGGGTTTCAACGGGGGCGGCAACGTGATCGACAACTTCAGCGTCTTCGCGCCGAAGATCGCCGACGGCGAGTGGTACCGCGTGCTGACCGGCGGCTTTTTGCACGCCGGCCTGGTTCACATCGGGTTCAACATGTACGCGCTTTACATCCTCGGCAGGCTGCTCGAGCCGGCATTCGGCACCACCCGGTTCATCGCCATGTACTTCGCGTCGCTGTTTGCAGGCTCGCTGGGTGTCATCCTGCTCGAGCCCAGCACGCCGGCGGTCGGAGCTTCGGGAGCAATCTTTGGCCTGTTCGCAGCTGCATTCGTGATCGCCCGTGGACGACGACTGGAAGCGATCGCAGCTCAGCTCGGCGTGCTGCTGCTGGTCAACCTGGCGCTCACCTTCGGCATCCCGGGGATCGCAATCGGCGCCCACCTTTTCGGAGCCGGGGCGGGAGTCCTCTGCGGGCTGCTGATCCTGGCCGGAGATCGGGAGATCCTCGGCCCCAACCGGGTCCCGGTCGAGGTGGCGGCGATGACGGCGCTGGGGGTCGCCGCGGCGGTGGCAAGCGTGGCCCTGGCCTGAGGGTGCGAGAAGGGTTGCGCTTAGCGCGGCGCGGCGGCCCGGCTGGAGGCGGGCTCGGGGGAGACGAAGGGCTCGAAGTTGATCCCCTGCGGGGGATCGGCGCGGTCCGGATGCAGCAGGTGGGCGAGCAGCTCGACTCCGTCGACGAGCCGGGGGCCGGGCCGTGAGAACGACGAGGCGGCGTCGACGACCCAGATCCGACCAGCCTCCAGCGCCGCGAGCTGGTCGGCGTTCTCACTCGCCTGCCGGCTCGACTCCTCGACGTAATAGCCGCACGGCATCACCACCACGACTTCGGGCTCGACGCCTTGCAAGTCCTCCCAGGCGACCTCTCTGGACTTCTCGCCGGCCTCGCTCAACAGCGGCTCGCCGCCGGCGACCTCGATCATCTCCGGCACCCAGTGGCCGCCCAGGAACGGCGGGTCGAGCCATTCGAGGGCGAGCACGGTTGGGCGGGGCGAGCCGGCGACGCGCTCGCGGGTCGCGGCCAGCCTCGTCTCGAGGCCGGCGCGCAGCTCGCGACCCGCCTCGGGCACCTGCGCCGCGTCCGCGAGCCGCTCGACGTCGGCGAGCACCTCGGTGAGCGTCGAGGGGTCGAGCGAGATCACCAGCGGGCGGGACGGCAGCCGGGCCGCTACGGCGACCACGTCGTCGTAGGAGACCGCGCAGACGTCGCAAACCGCCTGGGTGACTATCAGGTCGACCTCGAGCTCGGCGAGCCGCTCCTGATCGAGCTCGTAGAGCGCCCGGCCCTCCCTGGTGACCCGCTTCACCTCGGCGTCGATCTCCCGCGCCGACAGCCCCTCGGGGATCACGGTGCGGGTCAGGTGCGGTCTGCGGCGCGCGTCGGCCGGGAAGTCGCACTCGTGGGTGACGGCGACGACACTGTCGCCCAGCCCGAGAGCGAATAGCATCTCGGTGGAGGAGGGAACCAGGCTCGCGATACGCACGCGGAGGTCACTATGGCACTTCTTTCAGACTCGGAGATCGAGGAGCGACTGGGCGGCTTGGACGGTTGGAGCCGCGAGGGCGACGCGATCACCAAGACGTTCGAGAACGGCGATTTCGTCGGCTCGGTTAAGTTCGTCGACAGGCTCGTCGAGCCGGCCGAGGGGATGGGTCATCACCCCGACCTGGAGATCTCCTGGGACAAGGTCAAGGTCACGATCACCAATCACTCCGAGGGCGGCCTGACCGCCAACGACTTCGAGCTGGCTCAGAAGATCGACGCACTCGCATGACGGCCGCCGGGAGGCGCGCTTTCTGCTGCTAACTTGATGCCGTCGGCGATGGCAGACGACGAACCCCCTCGAAGTACGAAGCCGCATAGACGCCCGCACGGGCCCCGTACGGGAGGAAGCAGATGAGCGTCATCCTGCTCGTGCTGCTGTTCGTGTTGATCGCGGTGAACGGCTTCTTCGTCGCCGCGGAGTTCGCGCTGGTGCGGGTCAAACGGGCTCGCATGGAGGAGGCCGCGGCGGAGGGGGATCGCGCAGCCGCGAGGGTGGTCGCGCAGCTCGACCGCGTCGACGAGGCGCTCTCCGCCTGCCAGGTGGGAATCACAATGGCCTCGATCGGGATCGGGTTCCTCGGCGAACCCGCGGTCGCGCAGTTGATCGAGGACATCTTCGGCCTCTCGTCGGAGCTTTCCCACGCGTTCGCGGTCGCGATCGCGTTCGCCTTCGTCACCGCAGTGCACATCAGCGTCGGCGAGCAGGTGCCGAAGATACTGTCGATCACCCGCGCCGAGCGCACAGCCCGCCGCGTCGCCCGCCCGCTGGACTGGTTCCGCGCCGCCAGCGCCCCCTTCACCCTCGCCTTGACCAAGTTTGCGAACGCGATCGTGCGCCTCTTCGGCGTCGACCCGGCGAACCTCGAGGAGCGCTACGGAGCCGAGGACCTGAAGTCGATCATCGACCGATCGCGCAGCGGCGGCGACCTCGACCCGGGCGAGGCGGTGATGCTGACCGGCGTCTTCCACCTGCACGAGCAGCAGGCGCGCGAGGTGATGACGCCGATCCCTGCGGTGGTCACCGTGGACGCTTCGGAGACCGTCGAGACGGCGCTGCGGCGCTGCGTCACCTCCGGGCACACTCGGCTTGTCGTCACCGAGGACGACAACCCGGACCGCATCAAGGGGATCCTCCACAACAACAGGCTCGCCCGCCTCTACATGGACGACGGGCCGGACACCCCGATCGAGCCCGTCGTGCGCGACGCGCTGATCGTCCCCGAGACCAGACCCCTTGACGACCTGCTCCAGGACCTGCAGAGACAACGGACCTCAATGGCGGTGGTGGTCGACGAGTACGGGCGAACGGTCGGCATCGTCACCGTCGAGGACATCCTCGAGGAGGTGGTGGGGGAGATCGAGGACGAGACCGACCCGCGTGCCGGCGACCTGCGCCAGCTCAGCAACGGAGAGTGGTTCGTTCGCGGTCACGTGTCCCTGGGCGATCTGGAGGACGCCGGTATCGAGCTGCCGGTCGATACCTACGCCTACAACTCGATCGGCGGTTACGTGTTCGCGGAGCTCGGGCGGCTGCCGAAGCGGGGCGACTCGATCACCGCGGACGGTTACAGGATCAGGGTGGAATCCGTCCGTGAGAACCGCATCGAGGCCGTGCGGATCAGGGGGGTAGAAGGCAGGAGGCAGCCGGCGGAAAGCGCCTAGGTCCAGGACTTTTGCGTTCTGTCCGTTTCTGTGCCTAGCCTGCCGTTCCGACCCGACCTTCCACCTCCCGGAGGCACCATGTGGGTCGTGCGGATGACCGATAAGCAGCTCGAGGTATTGAGGGCGTTGCTGCGTTCCGAGCAGCATCTCGGTCCCGCCCTGCAGGGCGCGCTGGAGGGGCTCGACCTCGCCCGCTGGGACGAGCTCCCGGAAGCCGAGCTGCCCTGGGAAGAGGTCGCCGAGGCGGCCGACCGCCAGGGCATCTCGGAGGCAGACGTGATCTGGGACCTCAGCGGCCGACGGCGCGGGGCCGAAGCCAGCTAGCAACGCCGCGGCTCAAATCTCCAAGCGCGAGTCTTCGAGGTCCAGCTCGCGCTCGATGCGCAGCATCACGTCGTTGGATATCTCGCCGCTGTTTCGAAGCTGGACCACGGCTCGGCGCTGGGCGTCGAAGAGCTCCCGCGCGAGCCGCTGGTAGGAGAGCGACCGGTCCTCGTAGCCGTCGGAGTCATCCCCGTCGCGCCGGGCACCGAAGCGCCGCTGCCGGTACTCGTACGTGCGCCGCACCCGCTCGATCGTGTCGTCGCGGGTCCAATCCTCGCCGGTCAGCTCCTCGAGTCGCTCCAGGGCCGTCGCAGCCGCGTGAAGCCGCGCCTTCACCTCCTCTTCTGCCTCCTCTCGCCCGTCGTCGCAAACCCGCAGACGGTGCAGCAGCCATGGCAGCGTCAGGCCCTGGACAACGAGGGTGAAAAGGATCACCGAAAAGGCCAGGAAGATGATCAGATTGCGGTGCGGGAATGGCTCGCCGGCGTCGGTCTGCAGGGGCAGCGCCAGCGCGGCGGCCAGCGACACCGCCCCCCGCATCCCAGCCCAGGCGGCGATCTGGCGCGTCCGCCAACGACGATCGACGAGCGGCTCTCGCCGCCGGCGCCTTGCGCCGTCGCGACACCGAGCCCACAGATCGCGAGCATGCAAAGTGCAAGCACGGCAACGAAGCGGCTCGCTGTTCCCGGTTTTCGCGCTCCCGCAGGAGGTTCGCCGAGCATCCCGGATAGTGAAGCAGGCCAAATCGCGAGAAAGATCGGATAAACGCTGAGGCTGGCTGAGAATTCGACCCTGCTCAGGCGCGCTGACGCAGCGCCTCGAACAGCAGCACCGCCGCCGCGGCCGAGACGTTGAGCGAGGCGGTGCGCCCGCGCTGCGGGATCGCCAGCAGCCCATCGCAGCTCGAGGCGACCCGGGGTCGCAGCCCCTTCCCTTCCCCACCGAGGACGAGCACCGTGCCGCCCTTCAGGTCGGCCTCTGTGTAGGCGGTCGGCGCGCCGGCTTCGGCGCCCCAGGCCCAGAAACCAGCCTCGCGCGCCTCACCCAGCCAGTCGGCGAGGTTGCGCACCCGAGCCACCCCGAGGTGCTCGACCGCGCCCGCCGAGGCCTTGCAGGCGACCGCGGTGACCGCCGCGGCGCGGCGCTGCGGGATTACCACGCCAGCCGCGCCGGCGACCTCGGCGCTGCGGCAGACCGCGCCGAGGTTGCGCGGGTCCTGCACCTGGTCGAGCACCACCAGCAGGGCCGAGCGATCGGCCAGCAACTCGGTCGGGTCGGCGTAGGGATACGGATCAACCTCGGCGACCACGCCCTGGTGGTCGGGCGAGCCGGCCAGACGGGTCAACTCCTCGGCCGCGGTCTCGGGAGCGCGCCAGACCTGATGTACGCGGCGGCGGCCGCGCTCCGCCTCGGCGACCGGGCGACGCCCGTAGATCAGCTCGCGGTCGGCCATCTAGATGAGTGATGCCACGGCGGCGTGCGGACTCGTGGGGTCACTCATCTGCTAGCCGCGGCGCACGAGCCGGGCGCCGTCGGGGCCGTCGCGCACTTCCCAGCCGCGCCCGGCGAGCTCGTCGCGGATCCGGTCGGCGCGCTCGAAGTCGCCTTCGCCGCGCACCTGCTCGCGCTCCGCCAATAGGCGCTCGGCCTCCGCGTCGGGGCCATCCTCGGCGCTTGCCAGCGACCCGAGCCCGACGACCTCGAACAACTCGACGATTGCCTCGGATGCGCCCGGAAGATCGCGCTTGTTACCCTCGCTGACGAGATCGAAGACCTCCGCCATCGCGCGAGGAGTGTTGAAGTCGTCAGCCAGCGCGTCGAGGAAGCCGTCGCGTCGCGCGGTGACGAAGCTGTCCTCCTCGCCCCCGCCGCCCTCGCCCCGCGGATGCCCGCGCAGGAAGTTGCGCAGCCGCTCGACCCCCGAGGCCGCCTGCTCCAAGGCCTCCTCGGAGAAGGCGAGCGGCTGGCGGTAGTGCCCGGAGACCAGGTAGGCGACCACCGTCTCGCGCCCGAAGCGGTCGAGCGCCTCGGAGAGCTGGAAGATGTTGCCCTCCGACTTCGACATCTTCTCGGCGTCGATCTCGACCATCCCGTTGTGCATCCAGATCCGCGCCAGCGGCACTCCCCGCGCGGCCTCCGATTGCGCGATCTCGTTCTCGTGGTGGGGGAACACGAGGTCTGAGCCGCCGCCGTGGATTGCGAACGACGGCCCCAGCTCCGCCTCCGCCATCGCCGAGCACTCGATATGCCAGCCGGGGCGGCCCTTACCCCATGGCGAGTCCCAGGCCGTGTCCTCGCCCTCCTTCTGCGCCTTCCAGAGCGCGAAGTCGAGGCCATCCTCCTTCAGCGACTCGGTCCCCGCCTCCTCGCCCTGGTCCATGTCCTCCGGCCGGCGGTTGGACAGCTTGCCGTAGGCCTCGAAGCTGCGCACCCGGAAGTAGACGTCACCGCCCGACTCATACGCGTGCCCGGACTCGATCAGGGCCTCGATCAGCGCGACGATCCCCGCGATCGTCTCCGAGGCCAGTGGCTCGACATCGGGGCGCCCGACGCCAAGCCGATCGGTGTCCTCGATGTAGAGGCGGGTCATCTCGGCGGCGAACTCGGCCGACGGGCGGCCGGCCTCGCGGGCGGCGTCGTAGATCTTGTCGTTGATGTCGGTGACGTTGATCACCAGCTTCGCCCGATAGCCCTCTTTGCGCAGGAATCGGGCGAGCAGGGAAAAGACCACGAAGGGCCGCGCATTGCCGATGTGGATGCGCCCGTAGACGGTCGGCCCGCAGGCGTAAATACCCACGTCGTCGCCGCTTTGCAGTGGGGCCAGTTCGCCGCTCAGGGTGTCGCGGATGCGTATCTCGCGCACGCCGCAGGCATGCTAGTGGTCACGTCCGCAGGCACGGTCGTGCTCTGCCGAGCGAAAATCGAGCCTGGCAGGGACACAGGGAGGCCCAAATAGTGGCGCCTATTTGGCTGACCGAGGACCTCGCGCTTCGCGCTCGCACCGCGCCTTTTCGGCGCTGAGGCGAAGATTTGCAGCCGGCAGAGTGCGTGCCGTGGCCGTGGACGGGGCCACTGGTGCCGTGGGGTCGATCCTCTAGGGTTTGGGCAGCTGATGGAGGGCAGCTCAATCCAGAAGCACCGGCTGCGTCGGGTCCAAGAGGCCTTCGCCTCGCTCCCCGATCGCTACCTGGGAGGCGAGGAAGGGAGCGAGGCGATCGTGCAGATCCGCCTCTCCGACCTCGGCCGGACCTGGGAGGTCGAGGTGCGACCGGACCGCTGCAAGGTGCACACCTCGCCGACTCGCAAGCCCGACGTCGTGATCGGGACCGACGCCGCGACCTGGCTGGCGCTCCGCGAGGGGCGGCTGTCGGGCCTCGACGCCTTCCAGCAGCGCCGGCTGTGGGCGCGCGGCGACCTCGACGCCGCGGTCAGCTTCGAGGGCATGTTCAGGCTGCCCGACGACCGTCCGCCGCTGCTTCGCATCCACAACGTACGGGTGAAGGGGGCGCGGATCTCCAGCCTCACCGCGGGCCACGGCGACGAGCACGTGATCCTGATACACGGCCTCGGGGGCGCCAAGAGCTCGTTCAACGAGACGGTCGCCGCGCTCACCCCCGAGTACACGGTCCACGCCATCGACCTGCCCGGCTTCGGCTCCTCCTCGAAACCCCTCCCCGCCCCCTACAACGCCGACTTCTTCGCCCGCCACGTGCTGCGCTTCATGGACACGCTGGCGATCGACCGCGCGCACCTGGTCGGCAACTCGATGGGCGGGCGGGTGTCGATCGAGGTCGGCCTGCAAGCGCCCGGCCGCGTGCGGACGCTCAGCCTCCTGGCCCCGTCGATGGCGTTCCGTAGCGGGCGCGAGTGGGTGCCGCTGATCCGGGTGCTGCGGCCGGAGCTGGCGGCGCTTCCCCACATGCTGCGCCCGAATCAGGTCCGCGACCGCTTCTGGGGCTTGGTCTCGCGCCCGGAGCGCCTCGATCCCACCGTCGGGGACATCGCCGCCGACGAGTTCCTGCGCACCTACCGCTCGCGTGCCGCCCGGGTCGCCTTCTACGCTGCCGCGCGCCAGATCTACCTCGAGGCCCCCGACGGCCCGAAGGGCTTCTGGACCCGACTCGGGCAGCTCGAGCCGCCAAGCCCTGTTCATCTGGGGAAGCGACGATCCCCTGGTCCCGGCACGCTTCTCGCGCCACGTTGCCACCGCGCTTCCCGACGCGCCCCAGGTTGTGCTCTCCGACTGCGGCCACGTTCCGCAGATCGAGCTTCCGGAGCGCACCCACGGGCTGATCCGTGAGTTCATCGCCTCGGCCGGTGAGAGCGCTTCGGCGCTGCCAGTGCGGCTGGCGCGCTCGGCATAGACTTTCCTGGATGGCCACCACCACCTTGGCCGACAAAGCCAAGCACAACGGCAGCGGCGAGGCTGACGCTGCGACCGGGAATGGCCGCGGCCGCACGGTCGCCGGCCCCCTGGGGTCGCTGCTCGGCGACGCGGTTGGCGCGGTCGGGGGGCAGATCGCGAAACGACTCGCCGCCGACCTCGACGATCGCGACCCCGACTACATCCGCGACAACCTGCCGCTCGTCTGGCTGCTTTCCAGCTTCTATTTCCGCGGCGAGGTCCGCAACCTGGGCAATGTCCCCGAGGACCGCGCCGTGTTGCTGGTTGGCAACCACTCGGGCGGCAACGTCACCCCCGACACGCTTCTCTTCACGCTCGCCTTCTCGACCTACTTCGGGGTCGAGCGGCCCTTCTACCAGCTCGCCCACAGCCTCGTGCTCGCCTCGCCCTGGGGCCAGCTGCTGCGCAAGTACGGCACCGTCACCGCATCGCCCGAGAACGCCGAGAGGGCGCTCTCCAGCGGCGCCGCGCTGCTCGTCTACCCGGGCGGAGACAGGGAGGTGCACCGGCCGGTCTGGGAGCGCAACAAGGTCGACTTCGGGGGCCGCCACGGGTTCGTGCGGCTGGCCCTCGAGCAGGACGTGCCGATCGTCCCGGTGGTCTCGGTCGGCGGCCAGGAGACGGCGCTGTTCCTCAGCCGCGGCGCCGGGCTGGCCAAGGCGCTGGGGCTCGACAGGCTGTTGCGGCTCAAGGCGCTGCCGATCTCGATCGCCGCGCCCTGGGGGCTCAACGTCGGCGACCTGATGGGCCACATCCCGCTGCCGGCCAAGATCACGACCGAGGTGCTGCCGCCGATCGACCTGCGTCGCCAGTTCGGCCCCGACCCCGACCCCGACGAGGTCTACGAGCAGGTGACGCGTCAGATGCAGGAGGCCCTCGACGCCCTCGCCGCCGAGCGACGCTTTCCGGTGATCGGATGAGGCTCAACGAATCGGTTGTGATCTCGGCGCCGCGCGAGACCGTCTGGGACTACCTCGCCGACCCCCAGAACTGTCTGCGGTTCATGTCGGGCGTCACCCGCTGGGAGGTCGTCGGCGACCAGTCGAGCGGCCTCGGGGCGCGCCACCGAGTGCTGATCCGGGTCGGCGCCGCCGAGGTCGGCGGCCTGATCGAGATCGTCGAGTGGAGCGAGCCCGGCGACATGGCCTGGAGCTCGGTCACCGGGGTGGACCAGCGCCTGCGCTGGCGGATCCGCCGGCTCGACGACGGTCGCAGCAGGGTCGAGTTCCGTTTCGCCTACGGGGTCGCCGGCGCCGGCATCGCCGGCTGGATCTCCGAGAAGGCGGCGGCCCCAACCCTGCGGCGCCATATGCGGCGAAGCGTCAACCAGCTGAAGCGCCAGGTCGAGCACGAGCGGCTGCGCCGCGACGCCGAGCGAAGCCGCGCCGAGCACGCCGCGACCGCTTGATCAGCTAGAAGGTGCGGTAGCTGCTGCGCTGCGACCCGTCGGCGGCTGCGAGTGCTGCACGGCGGGCGCGCTCGGCTGCCGTCTGCACCTGCTCGTCGGCGGCACGTTGGGCCCGATCGGAACGCTCCTGCGCCTGACGCCGAATCTGCTCGGACTCGGTGCGCAGGCGGGCCTCGGCACGGGCCTTCGCCGCTTCCTCAGCCTCGCGCCCGACCCGCTCGACCAGCTTCTTGACTCGATCCTCGGATTCCTTGCGCACTCGCTCGCTGCCCTCCGCGATGCGCCGCTCGACGTCGGCCTCCAGCTCCGCGACGCGCTGCTCGGACTTGTGTTCGGCCTGCTCGGCGCGCCGCACTGCCTCCGCGGCCCGCTGCTCGGCCGCCTCCGCGCGGCCCGCGGCCTTTTGCTCCGCCGCCCTGGCGCGCTCCGCCGCCTTGCGCTCCGCCGCCTCGCGCCCCTCGAGGGCCGCCTGATCGTGCTGCGTGATCTCAGCCTGTAGTCGTTTGGCGGCCCCCTCGGCGAGCTTCGCGCGGGCCTCGGCCTGACGCGCCTGCGCCTGCGCCTGCTTCTGGGCCCGCCGCGCGGCGGCGATGTGGGTGCGGCCCTGCTCGCTGAACCGGCGCAGGGTCGCTTGCGCCTTCTCCTTCAGCTCGGCGCGGACCTGGTCGCGGATCCCCTGCTCGCCGTTCTGCGCTTCGCCCGCCCGTTGCTCCGCCTCGGCCGCCCGCTTCTCGGCCGCGTTCGCCCGCTGGTCCGCCTCGCGGGCCTGCTCGGCCACCTTACGGGCCAGGTCAAGGGCCTTCTGCACCCCTTCGTGGGCGTCAAGCTCGGCCTTGCGACCATGAGCCTCGCGGGCTCCTTCGACCGGCCGAAGGACCGGTCGATCGGACGGCTCGCTCTTCGCCTCGTTCCCCGGCTCGTCCCGAGCCGGCTCCGGGCGCGGAGCGGGCAGGGCATCGCTCATGGCGGCAAGTTACTAGCCACGGTGGCCGCCAAAAACGCGCTTCAAGCGAGAATCGGCGATTTTCCCGCAAGCTGCGAAAACTACCCCGGGGCTCGCCGAGCTAGCCCTGCTCCTGCAGCTCGCGCTTTAAGACCTTGCCGGTCGCGTTGCGCGGCAGCTCGTCGACGAATACGACCTCGCGCGGCACCTTGTAACGCGCCAGGTTCTTCTTCACGTAGCCCTTGACGTCGTCCTCCGAGGGCCCGGCGCCGTTGTCGTTCAGCACCACGAAAGCCTTCAGCCGCTGGCCGAATTCGTTGTCGTCGACCCCGATCACGGCGACCTCCGCGATCTCACCGTGTTCGGCCAGCAGGTCCTCGACCTCGCGCGGGAAGACGTTCTCTCCCCCTGAGACGATCATCTCGTCGTCGCGGCCGGCGACGAACAGGCGCCCCTCCTCGTCGATGTAACCGACGTCGCCGCTGGAGAGCAGACCGTCGATCAACTCCTTGCCGCCGCCGCCGGTGTAGCCCTCGAAGGCCGTGTCGCTGCCGACGAAGATGCGCCCTGTCTCGCCCGGCGGCAGCTCGTCGCCGTCCTTATCGAAGATCTTCACGATCGTCCCGCGGGGCGGGCGCCCGGCGGTCCCCGGGGCGGCGCGCAGGTCCTCCGGGTCAGCGATCGTGGCGAACGCGACCTCGGTCGAGCCGTAGAGGTTGTAGACGTTGTCCCCGAACAGGTCCATCCAGCGGATCGCCATCTCACCCGGCAGCGCCGAGCCGCTGACCGCGGTGATGCGCAGTGAGCTGAGGTCATAGGAGCGCAGCGTCTCCTCGGGCAGCTCGAGGATGCGCTGCATCATCACCGGCACCACGGCGAGCACCTGGGCCCGATTCTCCGCCGTGGCGCGCAGCGTCTCCTCGGGATCAAAGCGGCGCTGTAACACCAGCGTCGAGCCGGTGGCGAGGCCGACCATGAAGTGCAGAAACCCCCAGGAGTGAAACATCGGCGCCGCGATCATCATCGTCTCGCCGCGGCGGTAGGGGACGCGATCGAACAGCGAGGCGGCGCCGGTGATCCCGGTCGGGCTGGAGCGCTGCGCCCCCTTTGGCGTCCCGGTGGTGCCCGAGGTGAGGATCACGAAGCGCGCGTCCTGGTCGGGCCGGCTGAGGTCGGAGGGGTCTCCGCGCTCGATCAGGTCCTCGAGGTCATAGCCCCCGGCTTCACCGTTCTCGCGCCAGGCGACGATCCTGGTGATGTCCTCCGAGAGTCCCTCCAGCAGCGCCATGAACTCCTCGTCGTAGATCAGCACCTGCGGCCCCTCGCGCTCCATCACCTCGACCAACTGGCGCCCCGCGAATGCGGTATTGAGGTAGAGCAGGCTGGCGCCGAGCTTGGCGCTGGCCATCGAGGCGTCGATGAAGCCGCGGTGGTTGCGGCACATGATCCCCACCCCATCGCCAGCCTCGACGCCGAGGCCGGCGAGCGCGTGGGCGAGAGCGTTGGTGCGCCGGTGAACCTGCTGGAAGGTCAGCTCCCCGAGCTCGTCGCGCGCGGCGATGCCGTCGGGATCGCGGATCGCGGCCAGCCCGGTGGCCCCGCCCGGAGAAGTGCCCCAACGGGTCAGCCACCTGAGCGTGCGCGCCAGCTTGCCCGGGCCGGTGGGTTGTATGAGCCCAACCTCGCGCAACACCTTGAGGTCGAATATCGCGTCGGAAAGGTGCCCGACCGGATCGCGCACCACCTCGCGTGCGGTCGCGGAAACGTCCACGGTCAAAGCCTATTCGCTCTCCAGCGCAGCCACGGCCACGCAGGCGATGCCCTCTCCGCGCCCGATGAACCCCATTCCCTCGTTGCTGGACGCCTTGACGCTGACCCGGGCGGAAAGCACTTCGGAGAGATTGCGCTCCATCTCGGCGCGATGAGGCCCGATCCGCGGGCCCTCGCAGATCAGCGTCGCGTCGACGTTCAGAACCCGCCCCGAGACCCCCGCAAGCGCGGTGCGAAGCAGGTCGAGTGAGTCGGCGTCGCGCCAGCGCTCCTCGTCGTCGGGGAACAGGCTTCCGATGTCGCCGCCGCCGCCGGCACCGAGCACGGCGTCGATCACCGCATGGGTGAGGACGTCGGCGTCGGAATGGCCGGCAAGCCCGCGCTCGTGCTCAATCTCGACCCCGCCGAGCAGCAGGCGCTCGCCCTCGACGAGGCGGTGGCTGTCGTAGCCGATCCCGACCGAGACGCTCATTGGGCCATCACTGCGGCCCATCCTCGCGCTTCGGCGCCGGTCCCAGTGGTTCGAGCCGTCGCTTTCGCCGCTCGAAAACGCAGATCTCGCTTACCTCGAGGCTGTCGAGCAGGGCCAACGCCTGTCCGTACTCGTATCCGATCTCCTCTGGCGTGTGGGCGTCGGAGGAGAGCGCGAACTGAGCGCCCGCCTCGACGCACATCTCGGCGAAGTCCGCCCCCGGATAGATCTCGCCGACGGGCTGGCGCAGTCCGGCCGTCGAGACCTCGACCGCGATTCCCGACTCGACGATCGCCTCCACCGCCGTCTCGTAGTAGACGCGCCGGTCGCGGAGCGGGCCGGGTCGCCCCCCGCCCCAGATCTTCACCAGGTCGGGGTGGGCAAGGATGTCGAAGAGGCCGGAGCGCGCGGCGGTCGCCAGGCCCTCGAAGTAGCGTCGCCACACCTCATCGGGATCGGCCTCCTGTGCCCACACCCCATACTCGTCCATGTCGACGGCGCGGTCGCCGATGAAGTGGACCGAGCCGACCACGTAGTCGAAGTCGTGCGCCGCGATCAGCTCCGCCGTCTGCTCCTCCGCCCCGGGTACGTAGTCCAGCTCGACGCCGAGCCGCAGCGGGGTCGAGCGCACGAACTCGCAGTAGGCGTCGAGATCGTCCGTCGCCTGGGCCTGCCAGAACGGATGGCTCCAGAGCTCCAGCGACTGCTCGAACCGGTAGATGTGCTCGGAGACGCCAAGCTCCTCGATCCCCGCGGCGCGTGCGGCCTCCAGGTAGCGCTCCACGTTTTGATCCGTGAACCAGCGCTCGTGCGGAGGAGTTCGATCCTCGTCCGGCCGTAGGTGCAGGTGATAGTCGGTGAGCACGAGGGCGCAGGCTAGCCGCCCCGCGGCGGCGCTAGTGGTCGCGTCCGCAGATACGGTCGTGTTTGGGCGAGCGAAAATCAAGCATGCCGTGGACGCAGGGAGGCCGAATAGTTGGTGCTATTCGGCCGACCGAGGACGAAGGCAGGCGACGATTTGCAGCCGCTCCAAGCGCGGCCGTATTTGTGAAGGTGATCACTAAGCTGCTCCCATGAGCTTGCCCCGCGAGCTGCTCGCGCTCGCCGCCGCATTCGCCGCCGGCGTCGGGCTGGCCGAGGCCCTGGGCGCGATCAACCTCGGCGTCGCCTTCGGAGTCGGGCAGCTCACCTTCACCGCGGCGCTGGTCTGGGTCCTGCTGCGCTACTAGGTCGGTCGCGCTCAGGTCTGCGCCGGCAGGCCGTAGCGAGCTACGACGCGATCGTAATTGAGCCGCATCAGCTCGATCACGTCGCGGACGTCGGCCTCGTCCTCGATCCCGCGCCCCGCCGGACCTCGTTTGCCGGGGAAGACCGGATGATCCCCGATCCGCCCCTGGTCCTTCAGCTCGACCCAGACTTCCTTCGGGAAGGAGAAATGGGCGGCGTGGTCGCCGTGCAGGTGACCGATCTCACGCTGGCCAAGCTTGAAGGCGAACTCGCCACGGCGACCCGGGCCCGCCGTCACCCCCGGCCAGGAGGTGACCTCCTCGGTGATCTGCTCGCTCGCTGTCTGTGTCCTCGTCATCCTGCCCCCTCGAGGCTAGGGATTTGGTCGAGGACACAAGGGTAGAAGTTCAAGTGCACCGCGCTACTGGGTCGGCGACCCTCCGGCCGCCTGACGCGCCCGCTCCACTGCCGCCTTCGGCCCTTCGGTCCACGGCTCGCCGTGGCCGACCAGCACCAGGTCCGCGTCCAATTCCTCGTACCGGGACAGCGAATCGAGCGCGGTCTTGTTGGAGACGTTGAAGGCCATCAGCTGCGGCCCGCGCTCCCCGGTGATCGGGTGCCAGGTGCACATCGTGTCGCCGACGAACAGCGCCCCGTGCTGGGGGAAGTGAAAGACGACGTGGCCCTCGGTGTGACCGGGGGTGCCGATCACCCGCGGCTGTCCCGGGACGTCGAGCGTCTCGCCGCCGGAGAGATCCACGGTGTGATCGATCTTCGGTTGGCTCAGCACCCCGTAGCGGGTGAGGTGGCCGAACAGCGCCAGGTTGCCGGCTTGATCAGCAACGGAAGCATCGGGTCCTCGATCTTCTTGCGCTTCTTCTGCACCAGGTACTGGTCGGCTGGGTGCAGATGGATCGGCGTGTCGTCGCCGTCCTTCTGCATCTTCGCCGCGACGCCGACGTGATCGCCGTCGCCGTGGGTGAGCACGAAGGCACGGACGTCGTCGAGCGAGCGGCCGAGCAGCTTCAGGCCCGGCTCGAGTTGATCGCTATAGCCGGCAACGGCGGCATCCACGACCGTGACTCCGGAGTCGTCGGCGACCAGGTACCAATTGACGATCGGGGTGCCGAGGCGGACGACGCCGTCAGCCAGCTGCTGCGGCTCGCTCATCGAACCCAGCCTATCGCTGGGCCAGCAGCAGCTCGGCGACCCGCAGGTCCAGCGGCGTGGTCACCTTGACGTTCTCCGCCGGCGCCTCGTGGAGCAGCACCCGGCCGCCGATCCGCTCGACCAGCATCGCGTCGTCGGTCGCCTGCGCGAGCAGCGCCGTCGAGGCGAGCGCCTCACGCAGCGCCTCGGCCCGGAACGCCTGCGGGGTCTGCGCCGCCCAGAGGCTCGAGCGATCGAGGGTGCGATCGACCTCCATCCCCCGCAACACCTGCTTGATCGTGTCGGTCACCGGCGCGGCGGCAACCACGGCGCCGGCGTCGGGGTCGTCGAGCAGGTCGTCGATCACGGCGTCGATCAGCTCCGCGGTCACCAGCGGCCGGGCGGCATCGTGGACGACGACGATCTCGGCGTCCAGCTGCGCGAAGGCCGCCGCGACCGACTCCGAGCGGTTGGCGCCGCCGGCGACCACCTGCACCCCGTCGCGCTGCGCCTGCGCTTCCTGGCCCGGCGGAACTGCGACGACGATCGGTCCGATTCGCTGCGAGGCTCGCAGCGCGTCGAGTGACCAATCCAACAGCGGCCGCCCGGCAAGCTCGACCAAGGCCTTCGGGCCGCCGGCTCCGAGCCTCTTACCGGAACCGGCGGCAGCCACGATCGCTGCGGCTGATGCGTCAGGCGGTCGCCTTGGCGGCGAAGCGCTCCTCCAGCAGCTCGTCCAGGTACTCCTCAGCCTCCTCAGCGTCCCTGTCGAGCGCGTACATGAACTCGGACGCGAGGATCTTCTTGGCCCGCGTGTACATCTGCTTCTCGCCGGTTGAGAGCCCCTTCTCCAACTCGCGGATGGCGAGGTTGCGGACCACCTCGGCAAGCTCGAAGATGTCGCCCGTCTTGATCTTCTCGCGGTTGTACTTGAAGCGGCGGTTCCAGTTCTTAGGCATGTCCGACACGTCGTCGGTCAGAACGCCAATCACTTTCTTCACGTCGTCCTCATCGATCACGCGCCGCAGGCCAGCCCTGCCCGCGTTCTCACAGGGAACCATCACGGTCAATTGGTTGTGGAGGATCTCGATCGTGAGGTACTCCCTCTTTACCTCCATGAGGTCCTTGGTCTGCTTCTTCAGAACAACGCCGGCCCCGTGGTGGGGGTAGACGACCTTGTCGCCCTCCTCGAAATCACAGACATACTCGATGTGGTCCTCGAGGCCGGTCTCTGTCGCGTCCTCTGTCGCGTCCTCTGTCGCTTCGTCTTCTAGTGTCGGGATTTGCTGTCTCCTCTCGTCGATGACGGCACGCATGTCCGTCAGCTCTGCAAGTAACGGTCGACCAGATCGACCTCCTGGAGCCGCCTCACGCCCTCGCGAATGTCCTTGGCCCGGGTCTCGCCGACGCCGTCGACGGCCTCGAGCTCCGCATTCGAGGCGGCGAGCACCTCTTCGAGCCCGCCGAACTCCTGGATGATCTTCTGGGCCACGAGCCGCGGTAGCCGTGGTATGCGACCGAGCACGCGGTAGCCGCGTGGTGCGACCGGAAAGTCGAGCGTGTTCATCTTGCGGTCGTAGCCGAGCATCTCGGCGAGGCGACCGAAGTCGAGGACGTCCTGGTGGGGAAGGTGGGCGAGGGTGGAGAGGACACTTTGCAGGTTCTCCTCGGAATCCTCGACGCTGTAGTCGCGCACCAGCGCCGTCTTGTCGGCCGCCACGCCGACCATCGTCTCCTCGAGCTGCATCTCGATCAGCCGGCCCTCGGTGCCCAGCTCGACGATGTAGCGCTCCACCTCGACCGCCATCCGGGTCACCATCTCGGCGCGCTGCAGCACCGCGAGAACGTCGTAGAGGACCCCGCCGCCCTCGAACTCGAGCGCCGTCAGGCGCGAGGAGACCTGGTCGAGGCGGGCGCGGTACTTGTCGAGGGTCGCGAGGCCCTGGTTGGCCTTCGCCAGCACCGCGGGGATGTCCTGAAGGATGTACTTGGTGCCCTCGATGTAGAGCGAGACGACGTCGCGGCGCTGCGATATCGCAATCACCAGGGCGGTGGTCTGCTTGGAGACGCGCTCGGCGGTGCGGTGCCGCGTACCGGTCTCCGAGGAGAGAATCGTCGGGTCGGGCATCAGCTGCACGTTGGCCCAGGCGATCGACGTCGCCTCGGAGTTGAGGACGATCGCGCCGTCCATCTTCGCCAGCTGGTAGAGCAGCGCCGGCGTGTAGTCGACGTCGATCTTGATACCGCCCGAGAACAGGAAGGAGATGTCCTCGGGATCGCCAATCACGATCAGGCCGCCGGTCCGCGAGTGGACGATGTTGTCGACGCCCTCCCGCACCGCGGTCCCGGGCGCGACCATGTCGAGGGCCCTGAAAAGCCGAGGATCTTGCCGGTCAGACAACTCTTGAAGCTCATCCCCGGACAACGACGCCATGGAATGAGGATGGCAAAAACTGCCTGCAAATGCGGAGCGACGAATTCCAACTGGACAGCTCGGAATGAGCCTTGTCAAGTGAGGCTCGCCGCCACTACCGACTAGTCCCTATGCCGCCTCGCCAACTGTCAATCTGCGTTCCATGACCTCGCTCGATCGACTCAGCTCCGACGACGCCGCGATCCTGAAGCTCGAGTCGGCCGCGATCACCGGCCACACCTGCAAGGTGCTGGTCCTGGAACCGGGGCCCGAGGGACCACCCGACCTCGAGCAACTCCGCCGCCACGTCGATAGCCGGCTGTGGCGTGCGCCGCGGGCTCGGCGCCGCGTGGCGCAGACCCCGTTGGGGCTGGCGCCGCCGGTCTGGGTCGACGACCCGGGCTTCGAGATCGCCGCGCACGTCACCGCCAGTGCCGCGGACGAGCCCCTCGAGAGCACGGTCGCCGAGCTGATGTCGCAGAGACTGGACCACTCGCGGCCGCTCTGGCACATGGACCTGGTCGGCCCATTCGACAACGGGACGACAGCGATCGTCTGGCGCATCCACCACGCGATGGCCGACGGGATGACCGCCCTGCGTCTCGGGGCGGAGATGCTCTGGGACCACGAATCGGCGCGCGTTGAGGACCCGGGACCGCCCTGGCTTCCCGAGCGCCCGCCGGGCCGCCGGGGACTGCTGACCGGGGCGATCGCCGATCGAGCATCGGCGGTTGGCGGCGCGCTGCTGGGCGGGGCGCAATCGATGACCCACCCCCGGCGCCTGGTCGGCTCGGCGCGAAAGCTGACCGAGCTGCCGGGCGCCCTGCGGCGCGAGCTGCGGCCCCTGCCCGGCGACTCCCCGCTTGCCGACCACATCTCGGCCGACCGCGAGGTCGCCTTCGTGGGCCGGCCTCTGGAGGACCTGAAGCGGGCCGAGAAGGGGGCCCGGGAGAGGCTCGGCGTCCACGTGACGATCAACGACCTGCTGCTCGCGGCGGTGGCCGGCGGCATCCGCCACTGGCTGGAGGACGAGCGGCTGCCGCTGGACCCGATGCGGGTCAAGGTCCCGGTCAGCCTGCACCGGCCCGACGAGGGTGAGGAGGTGGCCAACCGCGACTCGTTCCTGTTCCTCGACCTGCCCTGCGACCAGGACGACCCCGACTCCCGCCTGCGGCGGATCACAGCCGAGGCCGAGACCGCGAAGGAGGACCACGACGCGGAGGCGCTGTACTCGTTCTTCCACGGCCTCGCGCACCTGGGGCCGCTGGGGCGCGCCGGGGTCCGGCTCGCCTCCAGCCCGCACGAGTTCAGCCTCGCGGTCTCAAACGTCCCCGGCCCGCGCGAGCCGATCTACGTCTTGGGGCGGCCCGTGCGCGAGCTGTACTCGATCGCCGAGCCCGCCGACCGCCACGCGCTGCGCGTCTCGGCGATCTCCTGCGCGGGGACGATGGGGGTCGGCCTCTGCACCGACCCCAGTCATTTGCACAGCCTCGATCGACTGGCCGCCGGTCTGGACCACAGCTTCGAGGAGCTGCTGGGTTAGGTGTAATCCCTGAGCCCGTTGTTTCATCCGGGGCCCCCTTGAAGGCTGGGGGTGTCTACCCACCCAAGCCTCAAGGAGGTATCCCGGATGAAGCTTCACGCTAACGCCGCGCTCAGCTTGAACAGAAGGCGCCTGCTCTGCCGCAGGGTTTGCGAGCAGGGTTGGTCGCTCGCCGAGCTAAGGAACAACCCGCTCGGGTTTTACAGCTAGGCGCGCGTCCTGCTACTCCGAAAGCACCCCGTCAGGCGGCGATGACCTGGTCCCGGCCGGTGCGCTTCGCCTCGTAGAGAGCCGCGTCGGCGCGGGCAAACAGCTCGGCCTCACCCTCCTCGCCATCCCACGCCACCACGCCTGCCGAGGAGCTCTCGCCCTCGGGCGTTTCGCCCCGCAGCAGGTCCAGCATCTTGGCCGCCTCAGCCAGCTGGCAGTCGAGCAGGGCGATCGCGAACTCCTCGCCCCCGTATCGCGCGATCAGATCGGTCTCGCGAATCCGCGCCTGCCAGGCGGCCGCGGCCTGCTTGAGGAACCGGTCGCCGGCCTGATGGCCGTGGCGGTCGTTGTACTCCTTGAAATGGTCGAGGTCGAGGATCGCGACGCAGAGTGTGGTGCCCAGGCGCTTGACGTGGGCCAGCTCGCGCGCCAGGCACTCGTCCCAGGCGCGGCGGTTGGGAAGGCCGGTGAGGTCGTCGGTGCGCGCCGCCCGCTCGAGGCGGGCAAGCAACTCGGTGCGCTCGATCGCGTTCGAGGCCTCGGCGGCAAGCAGCGCCACCACCTGGTCGACGTCTTCGTGGAGGGCGGAGGCGGGCTCATTCCAGTAGAGGGCGAGGACGCCGATCGGGCTGTCGCCGCGCATGATCGGCTGAAACAGGATCGAGGCCACGTTCAGCTTCTCGACCAGCTGCGGATCCACCTCGGAGCTTCCACGCGCCTCGGTCACAAAGAACGGCTTGCGGGTGTTGAACGCCCGGATCGCGCCCGAGGGCCGGCCGATCAGCAGGACCACGGCTCCGACCAGCTCGGGGTCGGTGGCGGCGGTCGCCTCGAGACCGCCCCCGTCGGAGCTCGGCTCCCAGAGGGAGGCGCCGCTGGCGCCGGTCACCTGTGCCGCCGCGTCGCAAATCGCCGGGGCGGCGGACTCCCCGGTCGTACGGAGGGCCAGCTCGTGGGCAATCGAGCTGACCGCCGAGAGGGACCGGGCACGCGCGTTCGCCTCTGCTTCGCGCTCCCGTAGTCGCCGCACCAGCACGTCGAGCAGAAAGCCGGCGACGGCCAGCGAGACCACGGCCATCAGCCAGCGGCTTGCCGGGGTGCTGCTGGGAATCTCTGTCAGCACCCAGGCGTAGGCGGCGCCGAATATGGCCATCTGGACGAAGCCCCAGAGGCGCCCGAAGAAGTAGAAGGCGTAGAGGGTCACCCAGAGGTAGAAGAACGGGTAGTAGGCGTCGGGCTCGTGGCTGTAGTAGATCGCGCTGGTGACGGTCAGCGACCCGATCGCCACGCAGACCTGAAGCGACCACGGAGGCAGTTTGCCCGCGGCGGCAACGATCGCGACGCCGGCGACGAAGGCCAGCAGGACATTGCCGAGCAGCGCCGTGTCGTCGAACTGCCGTGGATGTGGAAGCAAGAGCGTGAACGCCCCCAGCGCGGCGCCGGCGACGAACAACACCCCCAGCGAATGAGCCATCGTGCGCGGGTCGTCGGCAGGCGACGGCGCCAGCTTCCGCAAGCTGCGGTTCCTTGCACCCCCAATCTCGTCCATGACCTGCCATTAATCGGCGTCATGGCTGGAAACCTCAAGCAATTGAGGTCAAACTGGACTCAGGCCGCTTCGCGAAGCTCCGCGTCGTCCTCGGCCGACTTTCCGTCGCCGAGGGCTGCGCGTAGCGCCGCGCGCAGCGTTGTGTGCGCAGCCAGCCCGTCGAGCTTCTCGCCACCGGCCGGCCCCAGCACCGGGCCGAGGCCGAACTTGCGCGCCTCGGCGACCCGGCGGTCGGGGTGGCCGACGTAGCGCAGCTCGCCGGTCAGCCCCAGCTCGCCGAAGCAGGCCAGCGGTTTGCCCTCCGAGCTGACCAGCGGCTGGTTGCGGTGCGCGGAGGCGACCGCCATCGCCACTGCGAGGTCGGCGCCGGGCTCGTCGACCCGCACGCCGCCGGCGACGTTGACGAACACGTCGGCCTTGCCGAGCGACAGCCGCGCGTGGCGCGAAAGCACCGCCAGCACGAGGCTGAGCCGGTTGCGGTCGATCCCGTTGGCGACCCGGCGCGGGGCCTCCAGCTCGCTCGCCGCGACCAAAGCCTGCACCTCGACCAGCACCGGGCGGCTGCCCTCCATCGCCGGCAGCACCACCGAGCCCGGCTCGCGGGTCGCCTCCTCGACGAAGCGGGCCGAGGGATCGGCGACCTCGGTGAGGCCGCCGGCGCGCATCTCGAACACGCCGACCTCGGCGGTCGCCCCGAAGCGGTTCTTCAGCGCCCGCAGGGTGCGGTAGGTGCGCTCGCGCTCGCCATCGAAGCGCAGCACGCAATCAACTACATGCTCGAGGGCCCGCGGTCCGGCCAGGCTGCCGTCCTTGGTCACGTGGCCGACCAGCAGCAGCGCGATGCCGCGCTGCTTCGCCACCTCGGCGAGCGCCGCCGCCGACTCGCGCACCTGGCCGACCGAGCCGGGCGCACCGCTCATCTCGGCGCTGTGCAGGGTCTGAATCGAGTCGATCACGCAGGCTTCGGGGCGCTCAGCCTCCAGCGCCGCCAGCACCGGCTCCAGCTGCGCCTCGGCCAGCACCGGCACCTCCAGCGCCGGCTCGCCGAGCCGCTCGGCGCGCAGCCGCACCTGCGCCGCGGACTCCTCGCCGGACACGTAGAGAACGTTGCGCCCAGCGCCCGCCAGATTGGCGAGCGCCATCCCGGTCAGGGTGCTCTTGCCGATCCCCGGCGAACCGCCGAGCAGCACCAGCGAGCCGGGCACAAGGCCACCGCCGAGGACGCGGTCGAGCTCGCCGATCCCGGTTTGAAGCCGCTCCTCGGCCGGCGCCTCGACGTCGCGCAGCCGGGTCGGCTTCGGCGCCGCGGCGGAGCGGCTGCGCTTCGACCCGCCGGAGCTCTGGCGGGCCTCGACCAGCGAGTTCCACTCCCCGCAACCGGGGCAGCGGCCGGTCCAGGTCAGCGAAACCTGGCCGCACTGCTGGCAGGTGTAGCGGGCTTCGGCGCGGGCCATCCTGTGAATGTAAGGAGCGGCGCCGACGGCACTCACCCCGTTACCCAGTTCTGGATTTTCGGCGGCCCACTAGTCGAACTACGGGACCCACCCGACCCCGAAGCTGAAATAGGATAGGCGGCCGGATGAGGACCTTGGCTTCGTGGGCAGGGATCGCCCTGTTGATGCTCGTCGGTTTCGGGCTGACGCTGCTTGTGTTCGCCCTACTTCTGGCGCCGGCCGCGTCCGCCAGCCAGGTCTCCAGCGTGCTCGGGATCCCCTGCACAACGCAAACGAACGGTGTGCAGGCCTGCGTCGGCGACACCGCACACCGGGTCAAGACCTGGGATGGGGTGCCGCTCGACGTCAACGTCTGGCTTCCCCCCGCTTCCCAGGACGGGCCCTTCCCTCTGATCGCGTCCCACCACGGTTGGGCGGGGAGCAAGAGCGGCGATTCCTCGCTCGCCCTGCAGGGCTATGCGGTGCTGGCCTACACGGCGCGCGGCTTCGGGAACTCGTGCGGAAGCGCCGCCTCGCGCGCCGCCGACCCGACCGGCTGCGCGAAGGGCTGGATCCACCTCGACGACGCTCGTTACGAGGCTCGCGACACCCAGACGCTGGCCGGCAAACTCGCCGACCTGAAGCTGGTCAAGCCGCGAAAGATCGGCGTCACCGGCACCTCCTACGGCGGCGGCGTCAGCTACCTGCTGGCGGCGTTGAAGAATCGCATCGAGCTGCCGAACGGAAACCTGGTCCGCTGGCGCAGCCCGAAGGGCAAGCGGATGAAGATCGCCGCCGCAGTCCCGCTCTGGGGCTGGTCCGACCTCGGCTACGCGCTGATGCCGAGCGGCAACACCCTCGACTATCTGGTCCAAAACCCTTACGGCGATCGGATCGGGGTCTCGAAGCAGTCCTGGCAGAGCCTTCTCTACGCGGCCGGCCAGGGGAGCGGCTTCTACGCGCCGCTGGGCGCCGATCCCAGCGCCGACCTGACGGGCTGGTTCGCGCGCGTAAACCAGGGCGAGCCCTATGACGACGCGCTCTCGCAAGACTTGCAGAACGAGATCCAGAGCTTCCATTCCGTCTACTACCTCCAGGACGACCTGCCCTGGTGGCGGCAGCGGCGTCCCGCCCCGATCCTCACCTACAACTCCTGGCTCGACGACCTCTTCCCCGTCGACGAACCGCTGCGCTACCGCAACAAGGTCCTGAGCCGCTTCCCGGGCGCTGAGTTCTCGATCCTTTTCGCAGCCGGCGCGGGACACCCACGGGCGCCCCTCGGCGGCGCCACGCCCGACATCGCCAACCTGACCCAGGAGTTCTTCGACCGCCGCCTGAAGGGCGCCGGCGGCAAGCCGCTCGGGGTGCGCACCTACACCCAGAACTGCAACGGAAGCACCCAGCTCGGCCCCTTCAACAGCAGGACCTGGCGCGGGCAGCACCCGGGCGAGGTGCGTTTGGACTCGCCGGCGGCGCAGACCTTCAGCGGGCTCGGCGGCGACCCGGCTGTCGCGGCCGCGATCGATCCGATCGCGGGCCTGGGCAGCAACAGCTGTCACACCAGGGCGGCGGTGGTCGAGGCCAACACCGCGACCTACAACGTCGCCGCCGCGCAGGGAAGCGGCTACACGCTGATCGGCTCGCCAACCGTGATCGCACGGCTGGCGGTGTCGAGCTCCAACGCCCAGGTCGACGCCCGGCTCTGGGATGTCGCCCCGGGCGGCACCGAGTCCTTCGTCACCCGCGGTGTCCTGCGGCCCAAGCCGGGCACCAACCAGGCCGTCTTCCAGCTTCACCCCAACGGATGGCACTTCGCCGCCGGCCACGTCGCGAGGCTGCAGCTGCTTGGGCGCGACGCGCCCTACGTGCGCGCCTCGAACGGAACTTTCAGCGTCGCGGTCAGCAACCTGCAGCTGCGGCTGCCGGTGCACGAGAGTGCCGGCGGGCAGGTGCTGAAGCCGCTGCGCCCGCTGAGCCGCGACGGCTCGCCGGCTCGCTGGTTCGAGCTCGCCTGGCGCTAGCGGCTAGCCGCGCGTGGGAGCCGCGTCGCCTGCGGCGAGGTCGCGCCCCGGGTCGATCCCCCAACGCTGCGCGACCTCGACCAGCTCGGGGCTGAGCGGCCAGCGGTCGGGGCGCTCCTCGCCCTCGTGGTCGGGGCTGGCGCCCTTCAGCGTCATGCAGCCGCTGTTGTCGCCGACCGCCCGGATCGCGTCGACGTCCTCGGCACTGAGTCGTTGCTCGGCAGGCAGCGCGGCGAGCTCGGAGCGCTTGTCCTCGATCGGGCGCGCGTCCGGCCCGGCCTCCTGGATCAGGGTCGGGACGACGGACTCGACCGCCTCGTGGGCGAGATTCCACTGGCAGGCGAGCTGCATCGGGGTCAGCCCGGCGGCCTCGGCGATCGGGCGGATGCGCTCCAGCTTCTCGCGCCCGGCCTCGATCCAGCCCGCGGGCCGGAAGGCGCGGTGGTCGCCGCCGGCAAGCTCGGCGCCCGGCAACACGTCATCCCAGAAAAGGCCGCCGTAGTCGACCACACGGGTGATCACGTTGACGTCGTTGCGGGCGGCGGCGTCGAGGCTCAGCTCACCCGGCCAGGGCTCGAACGGGTTGAGGATCACCATCGCCCAGTCGATCCGCGAGCCGAACCGCTCCAGGCAGTCGATCAGGTCGAGGGTGAACCCGTTGGCGGGCCCAGGAGCGACGCCGATCATGCGCGTGAGCCCGGCCTCCCGCAGCGCCGCCATGCCGTCCCAGACCGCATCGCTGCTGTAGCCGACGCGGTCAGGGTTGTGGAGCAGCAAGAGGTCGAAGGAATCGGCGCCGATCCGCTCGAGGCTGCGCTCTGCAGCCATCCGCAGGTAGTCCGCATAGCCGTCCGGGCCGCGCAGCCGCGGGTCGGTGAAACGTGGAAAGCCGCGCGGGCCGTCGCGCTCGCCCTCGTAGAAGTCGTGGCCGACCGCACCGACCAGGCTGTAGGAATCGCGCGCGGCGCCGTCGAGCGCCCGCCCGAGCAACCGGTCCGCCTCGCCCTCGCCGTAGACGTCGGCGGTCAACAGCGTGTCGATCCCGTCCGGGCGCAGCAGCGCCGCCAGCCGCTCCTCGTCGATCGTCTCGCCGAAGCGCAGGTAGCGCCCCCCGCTCCAGGTGCCGATCGCCGCTCTGCCGACCTCGCTCATGGCAGAAACGGTAACGGCGCGCCGGGATTGCGGCTATAGGGTGCGCGGGTGGCCGAGGTCACGCTGAGACGGGCCGGTCAGATGGCTTACCGCGAGGCTGTCCCCGACGAGCCCGCGGAGCTCGCGCCGGTTCTCTGCGTCCACGGCTTCCCGCAGAGTTCCTACGTCTGGCGTCACCTTCTGCCGGCATTGGCCGAATCCGGTCGCCGGGCTGTCGCGCCAGATCTGCGCGGATTCGGGGACTCAGCGCCCGATCCACCCGGCACCTGGGAGCGTCATGTCGAGGCACTGGAATGGTTCCGGCAGGAGGTCGGACTCGACCGCTTCGTGCTGGTGGTCCACGATTGGGGCGGCCTGATCGGGCTGCGCTGGGCCTGCGACCATCCCGAAGCTGCCGTCGCTCTGGTGATCAGCAACACCGGATTCTTTCCCGACAGCGAATGGCACGACCTCGGCAAGGCGCTGCGCACAAAGGGGCAGGGCGAGACCCTCATCGACAGCTTCTCCCGCGACGGACTCGCCGCCATCCTTGGCACCCTGGGCAGCCGTTTCGACGACCAGGCCGTGAGCGAGTACTGGAAGGCGCTCTCGACCGAGGATGGGCGCCGGGGCATCCTCGAGCTTTTTCGCTCGGGCGACTTCTCCAAGCTCGAGCCCTATCGGGGCCGGCTCACCGCGCTGGGAGTGCCGGCATTGATCATCTGGGGAGACAACGAGGAATACACCCCGGCCGAGGGCGCTCACAACTTCGCCGAGCAGCTGCCGGACGCCCGACTGGTCTTCATCGACGACGCGGGCCACTTCGTCTTCGAGGACGCGCCGGAGCGCTGCGTACAAGAGGTAATGGACTTCCTCGAGGGCGCGGGGGTGTAGCCCGACGTCAGCAACTCAGAGACCGAGGCCGCGTACCCCGGGCTCATCCCAGCCCAGGTGGTGGGCCAGCTCGTGGCGCACGGTGCGCTCAACCTGCGCCCGGAGCAGGTCGGGATCGTGGCCGAAGTCGCGCTCCAGCGTGTCCTGGTAGATGACGATGCGGTCTGGGTAGATGTCGCGGGCGACGGTGCCGCCGAGGTAGTGGCCGTAGGCGTGGTGCTCGTGACCGCGACTGGAGACGACCACCGGCGTGCGCTCAAGCAGCTCGCGGAAGCGCTCCGGCAGGTCGTCCAGCGCCTGCATCACCAGCTCGTCGAACTCGCTCGGCGGACGGTCGGGGGGCGGTAGCGAGGCAAGAGCCTCGCTGCGGTCGACCAGCCGCCGGAACTCGGGTTCGGGCATCTCCCGGCCGATCAATGCCACGGTCGCCCAGGCGGTGACGAGCGCGATCGCGACCGCACCGACCAGTATTGCCAGCAGGTCACCCAGCCCCCCGAGCGACGGCGGGTTGAGGAGCAGCAGAACGAGGCCGGTGATGAAGGCACACAGCGCCGCCGCGCGCAGCGGTGGGCCGAAGATCTCCCTCATGTGATGCAGGTTAGAGCGACCGGATAACCGGGCTCGCCGGGCTTTGAGCTGGTGCTGAGCGTGGAGCTCCTAAGCTAGGAGACCCATGGCCTCGGGCAACGCCGACCTGCTCCGACCGATATACGAGGAATGGGGCCGCGGCAACTGGCAGCCCGCCTTCGACGTCTACCACCCGCAAATGGAGTGGGGCTGGTCCGACGAGTTCCCCGGGCTCGCCGGCGTTTACGAAGACGGCCGGGATCCGAATCCGCGCCTGCATAGCTGGCTCAGCGAGTGGGAGCACTGGCGCGTTGTGGCGGACGACTATCTCGAGCTCGGCGATCACGTGGTCGTGCTCGCGACCTACCACGGCCGGGGCAAAGGCAGCGGCGTAGAGATCGACCAGCAGGGGGCGCACGTCTTCGAGCTGCGCGACGGCAAGGTCGTGCGGCTCGAGATCTTCGCGGATCGGGAGAAGGCGATCGAGTCCGTCCGCGCCGCCCAGTCGGAGGAGCGTGGCCGCGTCAGCTGAGCGACCGCTCGCTGACGGGAGATCTGCAGGGCGCGGGGGTGTAGCCCCGCGTCGCCCTAGAGCACCCGCGTGACTATGAAGATCACGATCAGGATGACGATCACCAGACCGACCAACCCGAGACCAAGTGCAGCCACTGGAAGCGCGAAGCTCATCAACTCCTCCTTGAGTTGGGGACGGGAACCGTATACCCGTCCTCGGGGGCGCGAAACCAGCTAAAACTGGGCGAGCAACCCACCAGAGGAGGACGGATGGCAGTAGCGATCAGAACTACCGACTTCCGGAGGCGGTCGGAACGGAAATGTACGACGGGGTCAATGCCGAGATGGACGTCGAAAACAACCCGCCAGAAGGCTTGATCTTTCACTGGGCGGGTGAGGTGGACGGCAAGTGGACCATCACCGACGTCTGGGAGACGCGCGAGGCATATGAACGCTTCCAGGAAGAGCGAATACTTCCCGCGGTCAAGAAAATCTCCGGAATGGACCCGGCCAGCGGTCCCCAGCCAACGACCACCGAGTCGGCGGTCCACAACTATGTCAAGCCCTAGCCGAGCCCGATGTACCAGACCCCGAACATGAGGCCGAAGAGGCCGAAGGCCGGGATCAGAACGTTGCGGTAGAGCGGGTCGATCATCCGGCGCGTCAGCAGCCAGGCAAAGGCGGTCGTGCAGAGGGTCATCGAGAGCGCCGACATCGGCGCGAACACCGCCAACGCCGCCGCCGCCTCGAGCTTGCTCGGAAGCGCGGCGATCAGCAGCAGCGCCACGGCGCCGGTCCCCGCCAGCCCGTGCAGCAGGCCGATCCCCAGCGCCTGGCCGGGGGTGCGGACGCGCCGGTGCGGGTGCGGCCCCTCGCCCTCGCGCAGGTGGCGATGCGAGTGCGAGCCGTTGCCTTCGTGTTCGTGCTTTCCGGCCCGGAAGTCCCCCCGTGCCCATTTGAAGACGATTCGCAGCGCCAGCAGCAGGATCACCACGCCGACCAACGTCTCGGCGCCGCTCTCCAACCAGCCCGGCATCGACGACTTGAAGAGGATCAGCGGAATGCCGATCACCAGCAGCGCCGCCGCATGCCCGGCCCCCCACCAGGCGCCGAGCCGGGCGGCGCCACGCACGTCGCCACCGTCGGCGGCCACCAGCGAGGTGACCGCCACGAGGTGGTCGGGATCGGTCGCGTGGCGCAGCCCGAGCACGAGCGCGATCAGCAGCGCGAACAGGAACGGGGCACCGGCGAAAAAGCCCTCGACCCAGTGGTCGGCCTGCTCGAGCGGACGGAAGATAAAGTTGAAGTTGATCAGCGCCGCGCTCATTGCGACCCGGCTTCCTCCGCGCACTCCGAGCACAGCCCGACGATCGGGAAGTGGGTGAGGCGGACCTCGTAGCCGAACCGCTCGCGGACCAGCGCCCGCACCTCGTTCAGATCGCGGGGGCTGACCTCGGCCAGGGCGCCGCAGCGCTCGCAGGCGAGGTACTCGGACTCGCCGTTGCCGGTCAGCGCGTAGCGACCGGCGCTGTGGCCGGCGTGGACGTGGCGCACGACGCCCAGCTCCTCGAGCGTCTCGAGGTTGCGGTAGACCGACGCGAGGTCGATCGGCAATCCCCCGTCCACTCCGCTCGCGATCTCGTCGGCTGACATCGGCCGGCGCGCGGCGAACAGCGCCTGCACGACTATGCGGCGCGCGGTGGAGATCCGCAGCCCGTGTCCCCGCAGCGCGTTCAGCACTGTCTCGGGGCTGTCGAACCGAAGCGGAGGTGTGAGGGAAGAGACGGTCATCCGACTGGGGTCTTCGCTTGCCACTGCGATGCCGGGGCCGCTTCGGATCACAGGCCCACCTGGGGAATCGCTCGAAGGGTGATCAGGGTGCCGGCGAGGACGATGATGCTCGCCGACGCCGCCGGCAGCGCCCCCACCAAACGACTGCCGAAGATGCTGCGCTCGGGCCGCAGGCGGGCGACCAGGCGGCCGCCGTAGAGGACCACGAGCCCGACCACCGTCAGCGTCGCCGCCAGCCCGAGGCTGAAAGCGAAGATCAGCCCCATCCCGAGTCCGATCCGGTGCTGGGAGATCGCCGCGATCAGGACGACCAGCGCCGAGGGACAGGGAACGGCGCCGCCGGAGATGCCGAGGGCTAGGAGCGTCTTCATGGTGATCGGCCCATCCGGAGCGTGGTGGTGGTCCGGGTTCCTCGTTCCTCGTTCCTCGTTGCTCGAGCTCGGGTCGTGGCCGTGGTGGTGATGCTCGTGGCCGTGGCTGTGCCCGTGCCCCTCCCCCGCCACCTGCGCCCGCATCTTCCGCCAACGCTTGAACCGCGACCGCATCACGGCGAGCCCGATCGTCACCACCATCACCCCCGAGATCACCCCGAGCCACGGGTAGAGGTCCTCGGGCAGGATGTACTGGGAGGCGAACAGGGTCACCAGCCCAAGCGCGAAGACCGCGAAGGTATGGGTGACGGTGACCGTGAGTCCGAGGATCGCCGCGTGGCGCGGGGTCCCCCGGCTGCCGACCAGATAGCCGGCGACCATCGACTTGCCGTGGCCGGGCGAGAGCGCGTGCAAGGCGCCCCAGCCGAACGCGGCGGCGAGCAGCAGTAGGAGCAGCCATCCGTGGTCGTTGGAGCTGGCGAGCGTGTTGGCGAAACCGTCCAGCGCCACGTTGGTCGTCGTCTCTCCCCCATCCGGCCCCTTGGGAGCGGTCACCTGGCCCGAGCCAGGGCTGACGGCGAAGCTGCCGCTGCGCACGTCGGGTGGGCTCGAGAGCAGGTCCTGGGGATAGCTGCGCAGCCCGTTCGTGGGGTCGATGGCCCCGACGTTCGAGCGCACGTCGGTGCCCGCGCCCGGCAGCACCTCGATCTCCTTCCAACCCACGCGGCCCAGGTACGTTTGGTCGTGCACCTCGACCTTGCTGGCGCCGGCGGGCAGCCGGGCGTCGAAGTCGGCCTCGACCCGGGTCAGCAGCAGCCCGCTCTGTCCGGGCGGGAAGGAGATCGTCGCGTCGTGGGGCTTGCCGAGCGGCACGGGGCGCCCGTCCGCGGTCAGCGACAGGTCGGGCGCGATCTCGGCCAGCTTGGCGCGCAGCAGCGGCCCGGTCTCGGCGCCGTCGACCTTGCCGTTCCCGTCGGTGTCGAAGCGCTGCGCTTCCTGGAAGGTCGGGATCTCGGCCTGGTCGAGGATGTAATGAAGCTCGGCGCGGCCGTCGGAGATCCGCACCTGGCTCAGGTGGTTGACGCTGAAGTTGCCGAGCGGATGGGCGGCGGCGCCGGATGGCGCCAGCGCCGAGCCCGCGATCGCAGCGGCGACGCACAGCGCAGCAATCCGGCCGCGCCTCATCCCACCCTCAACGCCATCCGGGCGCGCGGCCCGTAGAGCGGGTTGAAGCGCGGACTCTGGGCGACGAGCCGCGACAGATAGCCGCGCGCCGCAGCCGTCCGCCCGGCGCGTTGGGCGATGATCCCGGCGTGGTAGAGGAACGAGGGATCGCGCGAGCCGAGCTTCATCGCCTCGGCCGAGAAGCGCAGCGCCATCTCGTCACGCCCGGCCCGGCTCAAAGCCCACGCGTAGGCGTCGGCCGAGCGCACGCTCGGAGCCTGCCGCCAGGCGCGGCGCCCGAGCACGACGCTCTTTGCAGCGCTGCCGTGGTTGGCCTCGAACAGCGCCAGGTCGACGTCGGTGTTGACGCCGTTTGCCTGCAGCAGCTTCGCCTCCGCACCGACCAGCGCGTAGCTGGCCCGCGCCGCGCCCGTCCGCCCAGCCGCTTCCTGCGTCTCCCCCAAGGCGATCACGTACTCGGGTAGCGGAAGCCGTTCCACCACCGCGCGCAAGCGCTCGATCGCCGGCCCGAAGTTTCCCTGGGCCGCATCGACGCCGGCAAGCCCGGCGCTTGCACGCACGTAGCCGGGGAAGGCGGCCAGCGCCACCCGGTAGGAGGCTGCAGCGGCGGCCAAACGGCCGCGCGAGAACTCGAGGTTGCCGAGCAGCGTCTGGACGTAGGCGCCGTTCTCTCCGCTGCCCGGCGCAGCCGATGCTGCCAGCCGCATCGCCGCAACCGCCCCGGCGAGATCGCCGTGCAGCTCGCGAAAGTAGGAGACTCGCGCGTAGGAGGAGAGGCCGGGCTTGAAGTCGACCATCTGCTGGAGCGTCCGCTCGACGGCGCCGTAGCGGCCGAGCTCGACCTCGGCATCCACGAGCACGGCAAATGGCGCGAACGAGCGCGGATGCTCCTGCCGCGCCGTCTGCCCATGACGCAGCGCAGCCCGAAATTCGTGCCGCGCGAGGGCAAGAGTTCCGAGCCCGACCGTTGCGTCGAGGCTGCGCGGACTTCGCTCAATCCCCTTGGCGAAGGCCATCCCCGCGCGAGAGTAGGCGGTTGGGTCACCCGTCTCGCGGACCTGCTGCAGGAGCGCGCCGCCGAGCGCCGCATAGGTCTGCGCGTTCGCCCCGCCGCCCCTGATGACTGCCTCCAGGCCGAGGATTCGCGCTGCCGTCGAGGTCCCTGACGGCGTCGAAGCGGTCGCACCTGGGTCAACCCGGCTCAGTGAGGGGCCTGAGGAAGCGTTGACGAGCCCAAGGACGACCAGCACCGCCGCAAAGACGACGCTGGTCGTCGCAATCAGAGGCCTTCGAAGGACGATGGTCATCGGTCGATTCCCTGGTTGGGCCGAGGGGGGCCCGGCTGAGCCGGGCCCCCTCACGCCATTCATGCCCTTACGGCACCAGCGGCGGCGTGCCCGGGGTCGGGGCGTGCGTCGGCTGGTTCTTCTTGATCTGCGAGTCGAACCCGGAGGTCGGCGCCGCGACGTACGGGAAGCTGGACAGGAACTCCTTGTCGTTCATGTCCACTCCGTCGCCGAGCGGCAGCTTCTTCCCGCCCTGGTCCTCGGGGACCAGGAACCCGCAGGCGACCCGCAGGTAGATGTCGACTGCATCGTCGGACAACCTGCGGCCGTCCGGGAGTCCGGCGTTGTCGCCGCCGATCACGCCGAAGCGACTGGACGCTCCGGGGGCGGTGGGCGGCACGCCGAGGTTCAACTTCAGCGTGTCGGCCGCGGCCGGATCGTTGCCGATCTGGGTCAGCCCGGGGATGCCCGTGAACAGTGCCTGGACGATGTCCGTGCGATTCGTCTCGGGGCAACCGAGATTGAACAGCCCGTTGATCGCCTTCACCAGCTCGGGCTCGAGCGCGTACTGGCCGAACCTCTTTCCATCCTCGGAGGGCTGGGTGCGGTTGAACTCGTCCTTACGCGAGATCGGGACGAACAGCTCGTTGATCAGCGGGTTGCCCAGACGGTTGACCTGCACCCACGGACCCTCGCCGCCACGGTCACGCCCATTGGTCACCTCGAGCTTGCGGCGCTCGGTCGAGGCCCAGACGCCGACCACGTTCGAAGCCGAGTCATTGTTCTCGCCCTTGCCTCGGTTCGCCTTGTGGCCGTAGCCGTTCTTGCCCTTGCCCTTCTTGCCGTGGTTGTTCTTGCCGTGGTGGTTCTTGCCCTTGCCCTTCTTGCCATGGCCCTTGAGCTTGCGGGCGTTGGCCTTGTGGGTCAGGGACGAATCCGGCAGCTCGAGGACGAACGAGTGCACCGCGTAGCCGGCAACGTCGTCCTTGTAGCCCCCTGCGTTGCCGGTCGTGGTGTCGCGGAAATTGATCAGGTCGAAGGTGACGCCTAGATCGATGAAGAACGGGTCGTCACGCTGCCCGACGAACACGGTGCCCCCGCCGTCCAGCGGGCGAACCGACTGATCCACGAGTGCCTGGTAATTCGGCATCGTCTTGGGGCCGATGTTGCTCGGCGCAACCGGAAGGTTGTTGCCAACCCTGCGACTCTTGGTCAGATCCCCGTGACGGTTGTACTCAAGGCGCGTCACATCGTAGGTCTGACGCAGCAAGAGATCGGGATCGTCGACCGATGTGACCTGTCCGCTCTGGGCGAGAGCAAGCCGGGACCGCTGGTCGATCTTGTCGTCGATCGTGAAGCGGTAACGAATGTCGTAGTTCCCGTCACCGGTGTTGTCGAAGTTGATGTAGTAGCGGGCGTTCGGGTCCAGCGAATAGAACAACGGCCCGCCCGCCGGGTCCTCGAAGGGGATCACGTTCGCGACCACCGCTGCCCGGTCAGGGTTGTTGTTCGGGGTAAAGAAGTAGACGTCCGTCCAGTCCCCGGTCGGGTCCAGCGACGAGCCTGGCGCCTCGCGATGGCTGGAGCCCGAACTGAGCCCGACCGCAATCGCCGATGCCGCCAGCACTGCCACGATGCTGAGCAAGAGCCTTTTCATGCTTCCTCCTTGAGTTCCGACTGACTCCGTCTGGCGGCATCGATCTGCCGCCCGGATACCTCATATACGCCGACCCCGCTCTCACTGGATCAGGGAGGGGCCTAAAAAGAGATCCCGACGACTTGCAGCTGCGAATCGTTCGCGGGAAGGCCAACCCGCCGCGGCTAGGATTCGCGCGTGACCCGCCTGTCGACGCTGGTGCTCGTGGCGCTGGCCCTGCTCGCCGCTGGTTGCGGAGGCACGGGTCCCGACAGTGTCGTGCGCGACTACTTCGATGCGATCGTCGAGCAGGACGGCGAGAGGGCCTGCCACCAGCTCACCAAGGAGTTACGCCGAGACATTGAGCGGGCGCCCGCGGCCCGCGCCAGCGGCCGCAGTTGCGCTGACGTGATGGAGCTCGCCGCCGGCCTCAACCCGCAGCTGAGCACGCAGGACGTCAAGGACCTCGACATCGCGATCAAAGAGGACGGGGATCGGGCGGTTGCGACATTGGAGAATCCGCTCGCTCGTCGCAGGGAGTCGATCGACCTGGTCCAAGTGGACGGGGACTGGAGGATCGCGACTCTCGAGACCCGTCCCAGGGGCTAGCGGCTCAGCCCAACTCCTCCAGCGCCATCCGTGCACGCGGGCCGTAGAGCGGGTTGAAGCGCGGACTCTGGGCTACGAGCCGCGACAGGTAACCGCGGGCCGCAGCCGTCCGCCCGGCGCGCTGGGCGACGATCCCGGCGTGGTAGAGGAACGAGGGGTCATGCGAGCCGAGCTTCATCGCCACGGCCGAGAACCGCAGCGCCATCTCGTCACGCCCGGTCCGGCTCAAAGCCCACGCGTAGGCGTCGGCCGAGCGCACGCTCGGCGCTTCGCCCCAAGCGCGCCGCCCGAGCACGACCGCCTTCGCGGCGCCGCCGTGGTTGGCCTCGAACAGCGCCAGGTCGACGTCGGTGTTGACGCCGTTGGCGCGCAGCAGCTTCACCTCGACGCCGACCAGCGCGTAGGTGGCCTGCGCCGCCGCGATCCGGCCCGCCGCCTGCTGGGTCTCCCCCAGCCCGATCACGTACTCGGGGAACGGGATCTTCTGCACGGCGCGCTGATAGCGGGCGATCGCCGCGTCGTACCCGCCGCGCCCGGCCTCGACCCGGGCCAGCCCGGCGAGCGCCGCCGGATAGCCGGGGTCGCCGGCCAGCGCAGTCCGATAGGCGCGCTCGGCGGCGGCGTAGTTGCCGCTCTCGAGCTGTAGCTGGCCGACCAGCGTCTGCACGTAGCCGAGGTTCTCGGGGCTCTGGCCGCCGGCTGTGACCGCCAGCCCCATCGCCGCGAGCGCCCCCGGCAAGTCGCCGTGAAGCTCGCGGAAGTAGGAGGCCCGGGCGTAGGAAGAAAGCTCGGGCTTCAGGTCGACCCACTTCTGAAGCGTGCGCCCGGCGGCCGTGTAGTGGCCCAGCTCGACCTCGGCGTCGGCGATCACGCCGTAGTTGCGCGCCACCCCGGGGTCGATGCGCCGCGCCCGCTCGCCGAGCGCCAGCCCGGCGTGAAAGTCGTGGCGGCTGAGCGCCAGCTGGCCGAGGCCGCTGGTCGCGGTGAAGTTCTGTGGGTCGGTCTTCAGCGCCTCGTGCAGAACCCCGTCGGCCTTGGTGTAGAAGCTTGAGTCGCCCGACTCGCGCACCTTCTGCAGGTAGGTGAGGCCGAGGTTCGCATAGGTGTCGGCGTCGGGCGCCGAGCGCAGCTGCGCCTGAAGCACCTCGATCTGCTGGTCGGTGGTCGCGCCCGGCGGTAGGCCGGAGCCGGCGACGGCGGTCAGGTCGGCCCTGGAGGCCGTCGAGCTGGGCCCCGAGGTGTCGATCACCCGCAGCGCGAGCATCACCAGGGCGAAGGCCAGCGCAACAGCGCCGACCCGAAGAGAGATTCTTTGAAGTGCGATTGGCATAGTGCGGATGCGGTCTCAAACGAGCCGCCCCGGAGGGGGCCGCCGGCTGGCGACCCCCTCGCGGAGCGATCGTCTAGGCGCTTCCCTTCTGGCCTCGACCGGCGCCGTAGGCAACGCCGATCAGGACCACCGCGCCGACGGCGATCAGGACCCAGACAATGGCGCTGGTTCCGCCGCCGTCACTGCTGTCACCGCTGCTCGAGCTTGAGCCCGAGAGCGACGGGAACACGTCGCCGCCCTGCTGCGCGAGCGCCTTGATCCGGGAGCCATAGGCGTAATCCGGATTCGCGCCCGGGTTGGGCGGGGCGACATAAGGGAACTTGGTCAGGAACGGGATGTCGGTCTGATCGACGCCATCTCCGAGCGGGACCTTGTTTCCCTTCAGGGCCCCCGCAACGACCTGGAGGTCGATGTCGGTCACGTCGTCGGTGAGACGACGGCCGTTCGGGTAACCCTGGTTGTCCCCGGCCAGCACACCGAGCCGCTGAGGGCTCGGGGTCGGCTGCGTGCCGAGGTTGATCTTGAGCGTGTCGGTGGCGTTCTTACCCGCCGCCCCGGGGAATGCATTCAGCCCGGGGATGCCCTGTAGGACCGCCTAGACGATGTCCGTGCGGTTGTGCTCGGGGGCGTTGATCTTGCCCGGGAACAGGGCGTTCATTGCCGCCGCCAGCACCGGGTTGAGGACGTACGTGCCGTAATTGGTCACGTCGTCCGCGGGGATGGTGCGGTTGAACATGTCCTTCTTGGCCAGCGGGATGATCACCTCGTTGACCAGCGGGTTGCCGAGGCGCGAGATCTGGTGGAACGCACCCGACCCGTTGCCATTCACGTCGATCGCCTGACGCTCGGTTGTGCTCCAGACGCCGACGACGGCGTTCTTCGACTTCTCGGACTTCACCGACTTGCCGTCCACGGTGACCTGGCTCTCAGGAACCTGGAGCACGATCGAGTGGACCGCGTAGCCGGCGAGGTCGTCGACGCCGCCGCCCTTGTTGCCTAGGCCGGCGCCGGTCAGGTTGACCGTGTCGAAGACCCGGCCCAGAGCGACGAAGAACGGATCGTCGCGCTGTCCGGCGAACACCTTGCCTCCACCCGGCAGGTTTTGGACCGCTGCCTCGGCCGTCTTCTCATAGCCCGGCGTCGTCTTCGGTCCAACGTTGTCGGGTGGACTCGAGAGGTTGGTCCCGAGCACCTTCGAGCTGACCTCGACCCCGTTCTTCAGATTCTCACGCGTGAGCGTGTAGGTCTGCACGACGTTCTGGTTCGGGCTGTTGTCGCCTTGAATCGGCTTGCCGAGCCCGTACAGATACGTGTTGGGGTCGCGGGTCTTGCTGTTGAAATCGAACTGGTACCGGATGTCGGCCTTGCCGTCACCGGTGTTGTCGATGTTCAGGTAGTAGTGGGCGTTGTCGTCGAACTGGTAGAAGTTCGGCCCGCCGGCTGGATCCTCAAACGGAATCCAGTTGCCGACGATCGTCAAATCGCCCGGCGCGTCCTTCGCCGTGAATGCGTAGGTGTCGGTGTCGTCCCCGGTTGGGTCCTTCGACGTCAACGGCGCCTCGCGATGCGAGGAGCTAACGGCGAACGGCACACCTATCAGCACTGCGACGAGGGCCGCGACAAATATGAGCTTGCGCATGTTGCGTCCTCCTTGACGGCGGTTGACTGGCTTCGTCTCCCCGACGAGCCGGCCGCCATCCGGCCCTCGGTGATGCCAGTGCTAACGAGGGCCTAGGAGGCGCAGATCAATAAAAGTTGCTGCAAAACGACGGGATTTGAGGATCTATCGCAAGTGCAAGCAGTTCGCAGCTTGAGTGTCGCTACGTCGTGATTTGATATGGGTCGCCGAATAAGCGGACACCCGGAGCAAAGATCCTGCCCGGCAACTGGCCTTGAGCACCTCGTCGGCGAGCGGGTCCTCGACGTAGCGCTGGATCGCGCGGCGCAGCGGGCGGGCGCCCATCGAGGGGTCCCAGCCCTTCTCGATCAAAAGCTCCTTGGCCTCTTCCGACAGGTCGAGCTGAGCTCAAAAGCTCCGGGAGGGCGAAGTGGGCCTTGCTGGTGTGAGATAGTCGGCAGGTGAGCACTTCCGAGCAGTCCGCCACCCGCCTCGTAACCGTCGCCGAGCTCGGAGACTCACATGTCGCCGTGGTGGAGCAGACACCGCGCGGTGCCCTGGCAGTAGGTATCAGCGCCGGCAAGCCGTTTGCGGTCTCTAACCGCTGCCGCCACCTCTTCGCCTCGCTGGGCGAGGGGCATGTGACCGAGGACGGTTGCCTTCAGTGCCCTTGGCACGGCGCGCGCTACGACGTCGCCAGCGGCAAGATGGTGCGCGGTCCTCAGGGCGCGTTCAAGCCGCTTGCGGGCGTCGTCAAGGCGACTACCGGCGCCATACCCCTGAAGACATTTCCGGTCGAGCTGCGCGACGACGCAATCTGGCTGGTCGGCTGAGTCAGCAGCGCCAAGGCGATAGCGTCGCGTAGCAAGAGTCATTCGCGTCGGCAAAGTGATGAGACGCCCGCTCGCCCGTAGTAAGGGCGTGGACAATACGCACCGGGGGATCCCGCTGGTTCGCATCGTTTTCCTGGCTATCTGCGCAGTAGGAGCTGTGGTCGGCTCAACCGCAGGCGCCAACGATCACGGGCAGCAGATCAGCGGGACCTACGGCACCATGAAGGTTCGAGAGCACTTTGACCCCGAGGGTGGGATCCCGATAGAGGGCCACGTTTCATTCGTCGTCGTCAGACGGGCGGGCGGCGACCAAGTCCTTCTGCGAGCGCAGCCACCGTTCGAGGGAACCCTTCACCGGGGCCGGTACCGGGTGTCCAGCTTCATGCGGACGTGCTCGGCCAATTGTGGATTTCTCCTCGACCCGCCCTCCAACAGGTGCGCGGGAAGCTTGCGGCTCGAGGGTGGCACGACGACCAGGATCACGGTGCTGCGCCGCGCTGACCGGGCCTGTGAGTTAAGGGTGCGCTAGTCGGTGCGCTACTCGCCCGACTCGCCGTCGCCTGACGGCTCGTCGGGACTGGGCTCGTCTGAGCCCTCATCGCCCTCGCCCTTCTTGGCCGCGACGCCGACCTTCTCGGGCTCGTCCTTGGCCTTCGGCTTCGGCGGGTGCGTGGGCGCGATAATCGTCAGGCGCAACGGGTGCTCGTCGTCTTCGCCCTTGTCCTGGTCGCGGTCGACCATCACGGTCGAGCCGGAGGCCATCTGACCCTGCTTGAGCACCTCGTCGGCGAGCGGGTCCTCGACGTAGCGCTGGATCGCGCGGCGCAGCGGGCGGGCGCCCATCGAGGGGTCCCAGCCCTTGTCGATCAGAAGCTCCTTGGCCTCCTCTGACAGGTCGAGCTGTAGGTCGTGCTTGGCGACCTGGGTGCGGACGCGGTTGATCATCAGGTCGATGATCTCCTTGATCTCTTCCTTGGCCAGCTTGTGGAAGACGATCACCTCGTCGATCCGGTTCAGGAACTCGGGCCGGAAGACCTTCTTGAGGTCGCTCATGATCCGGTTCTTCATGTCCTCGTAGGACATGCCGGTCTCATCCGACACCGTGAAGCCGATGCTGGTGTTCTTGGCGATCTCCGAGGCCCCGATGTTCGAGGTCATGATCACGAGCGAGTTGCGGAAGTCGACGGTACGGCCCTGGGCATCGGTCAGCCGCCCGTCCTCAAGGATCTGAAGCAGGATGTTGAAGACGTCGGGGTGCGCCTTCTCGATCTCGTCGAGCAGCAGCACCGAGTAGGGCTTGCGGCGCACGGCTTCGGTCAGCTGGCCGCCCTCGTCGTAGCCGATGTAGCCCGGGGGCGAGCCG
>JBBQNM010000006.1:0-61032 GCA_038329895.1 Solirubrobacterales bacterium
GTGCTCCTCGGGGCGCACCTCTGCGACGCCCTGCTGGATGAACTCCGCGTCGAACTCCTTGGCGATCGGCGCGAGCGCGTGCTGCTCGGCCGGCTGCGAGGAGAACGGCTCCTCAACGATCAGCGGCTTGTAGACGAAGTCGGGGTCAGGCGCGACCAGAGTGATCGTCACCCGCCCGCCGGCGAGGTCGCGGATCGCCATCATCGCTTCCAGACCCGCAATCCCGCCGCCGGCGATCAGGACGTGTGGCTTTCGGTCGGAAGTTTGGCTGTTCACCTCGTGCCCTCCTGCGGCAACGCTAGCTCAGCTCGTCCGATATCGACTTTCCCCAGGCCCGAGTCGTGGCCCAGTCGCGAAAGTCGCCCACCGACGCCCGTAGTGCCTTCACCACCAGACGCTCGCGGGGCGGCTCAGCCGCTGGATGAAGGTTCGGTGGGCGCTTGGGTGGTCGTCTCAGGCATGACAATCGAGCCCTCCTGTCGCGGTCTCCGGTGCCCCTAGCTGCGGTTATCCCCGCCGCCTGTGCCGGTGCTCATTGCGCCCATCATCAGGCCCATCATCACCACGCAGGCAACTACCGGGAGCAGAATCGCCAACCCGGAACCGGTAGCCAGAAGAACGGCAGCGAGGATGAGCATCGGGGCGCACATTGCTAGGTGTTTGAGGTGGTTCTTCATCTGAATCCTTTCTATGGCAGCTGATCCTAGTCGCGTGTCGCCTGCACGTCGTCGGGGAACAACACAGACCCAGCCGTGGCGGTTACTGACCGAGGAGCGGTTCTTCACCCGGTTGGCTGGACCCAGGCGCTCCCATAAGCTGTCGGCCATGACACCGACACGCCTTCCGGGCAGGCCGCCCACCATGATCGGCATCCTTTTCAAGCGCCATTGGGCTCAGGTACTGATCGCTGCAGCGCTCGCGGTCGGACTCATGGTCGTCTCGGTTCCCGCAAGCGCCGCAGCCCAGCAGTCCGGGCAAGCCCTGCTGCGCTCGGCTGAGAACGGTCGCAGCTGTGCGAAGTTCAGTGGCCGCGATTTCGGACAGATGGGCGAAGTCGTCATGGGTCGGATGGCGGGCTCGCCCGCGGTCCATGACGCGATGGAAGTCCAGATGCGGCGCATGATGGGACCCGGCGCAGAGAGGCGCGTCCACGCCTTTCTCGGCCGTCGTTTCAGCGGCTGCGGGGGCGCGCTCCCGGCCGATTTTGGTCCGATGATGCGGACCGTCGGAATGGGGATGATGATCGGCGGCTCGGGCTCGGGAATTATGGGTTCTGGCGTCGGTCGCGGGGGGTCCTATCCCAATTACGGCCACGGCCCCAATTCGGTGATGGGCGGGTACAACGGCGCCCACCACCACAACGACGGTATCGGCGCCATGTCGGTCCTGTTGATCGCCATTGCCGTGCTTCTGGCGCTGATCGCCGCGATGTCGATCCGACGAGCGCGGAGCCACACCCCGTCAGGGGATTAAGCACGACATCAAGGAGGACGCAATGACGACGGTCGCAGCATCAACGACAGAAAGCTCGAGCGGCACCAAGTCCCAAGCAGCGCTGGCCCTGAAGGCTTTGCTGGTAGTCCAAATCTTGATCGGCTACGAGTGGTTCATGTCAGGCCTAACCAAGGTCGTTGACGGCGGGTTCCCGTCGGGACTGGGGGACGAACTGCGCGAAACGTCGGAGGGCGTTGGCGGCTGGTACGAGAGCTTTCTCGACGGTACTGTGATCCCCAACGCCAAGCTCTTCGGCGTACTGATCGAGGTTGGTGAGCTGGCTATCGGGATCGCCCTGATCGGGGCGGCGATCGTCTGGCTCGTCCGCTGGTCGCGCCTTCCGGACTGGGGCCAGACACTGGTCCTGATCGCCACCGCCGCGGCCGCGGTGGGGGGAGCTTCATGGCGATCAACTTTCACCTTGCCAGCGGGGCGTCGCACCCGTGGTTGATCCCCAAGAGCGGCTTCGATGAGACCGTCGATCTGGACAGTCTGCTGCCGATGATTCAGCTCGTGCTGGTGGCCTTTGCCGGCCGGCTGCTCTATGAGCGCAGGAAGGTGCAGAGCTCAATCACCAATCGGGGTACCGGCACCGACGCCCGCCCCACGGCTCCTCCCGGCTAGGGCTGATCCTGGCGGTTTGGCGACATAACGGAGGCCCCGCATGGAGCCTCCGTTCGCTTTAGAGAGCCTATGTTTGCCTGCGCCGCGGAGCGGGATCAGTGCTCGGACCCGCGTTTCCGATCCCTCCAGACGTGATCTCGAGGCTGCCTACCAAGTCTCGGAACACATACGCGTGCGCCGACCAGCTCGACGGGGGCTCACGCCGGCCCGGCGACCTGAGCAGCCGCCCGCGCAAGAGCCAGCGCTGGTTTAGCCCCGCCTGAGGAATCTCGATCGGCAGCGATGAGTCCCGGGACTTCACCCGGTCTAATACTCGAACGCTCAAGCTCTCGCCGATGCCAAGCGTTCGGAGGTCGTCGAAATGCTTGCCGGTGGCCGCTGTCGGCCGCAGGCCCGCCGGACGAGTCAATAAGAAAGGAGAAATCATGAGCGTTGCATTCCCAGGAGAGTCAGCGGAGTACCGGGCGGCACGCGACCGGCTGCTCGAGCAGGAGGCCGAGCTGCGCCGCGCCACCGAGGCGGTGGCCGCCGCGAGGCGTGACCTACCGCTCGGTGGGATCGTCCTGGAGGACTACATCTTTCAGGGGGCAGGAGCGGACGGTACCCCGACCGACGTGTGGCTGTCGGAGCTGTTCGCGCCCGGCAAGGACACGCTCGCGATCTACAACTTCATGTTTCGGCGCGTGCCCGACGACGAGCGGCCGTGCCCGTCGTGCACGCAGTTCCTCGACTCGTTCGACGGCGCTGCTGAGCACATCGGCCAGCGCGTCAACCTCGCGGTAGTTGCGAAAGCCCCGCTGCCGCGCATCCTCGCCCACGCGCAGGACCGCGGCTGGCGGCGGTTGCGGCTGCTGTCCTCGGCCGCCAACACCTACAACAGCGACTACCTCGGGAGACCCCGGACGGAGCCCAGCTGCCGATGCTGAACGTGTTCCGGCGCGACGGTGAAGCGATCCGCCACTCCTGGGGCTCGGAGCTCCTCTTCGTGCCGCCCGACCCCGGGCAGGACCCCCGCCACAGCGACACCATCGACCCGGTGTGGAACCTGTTCGACTTCGCGCCCGAGGGACGCGGAACCGACTGGTACCCGGAGCTGAGCTACTCGTGACCGTCGCTGCACAAGCTGGGGAGGGGAGCGGTCGGGCTCGCGTCTCCTACGCTCGATAACGAGGGTTATGTGAAGTCAGGCGAGAGAGTCGAGCCCTGACGCCTGATTAGGAGTGATTACGCTGCCACCCAGGCTTTCGCCTCTTCGAGCTGCTCGTGTGTGAACAGCTTCAGGTCCCCGGTGCGATCCAGCCCAGGAGCTCCATTGTGCGACGCACCCAGCCCAGATCGTGACGACCGCTGTGCGCTTCCAGGCCGAACGCTCGAATACCTCGAACTTGATGTCGGCCTCGATGTCTTCCCATATCGCGCCCCCCGTGAGGCCCTCAAAGTCCCTCAGGCATGCCGGTGAATTCCTCGACCACGGCACTCGCCTCCTCGTTCTCTGGAACGTGGGTTAACGGCGCCGCCCGCCTCTGAAGCGAACTTAGCGCGTTATGTCTACTCGGCGGGGAGCCGGCCGTCGATCACCCAGTCGGCACGGCCCGACTCGAGCCAGCGCGAGAGCTGAGCCCCCGTTGCGGGGTCGTCGATGAGCACGCGGCCCTGGATGCAGCGGCCGACCTCGATCAGTGCGGCCTCGGAGACCAATCGGGTCTGCGGCCTCTCCCCTTCCAACAGCTCGTCGTCCTCGGCGACGTGGCGCCGCGCCGCCTCGGCGACCCAGGTGCTCCAGGCCTCGGGCTTCGGCTCCACATACGGCGTCGATTCGACGTCGATCGCGATCATCCCGCCGCCCTGCGGGGTGCCCACGATCGCGGACCCGGTCCGGATGCCCTCGATGCCGCCGATCCGGAACCGGCGCGGGATGTACACGCTCGGCGTGCGGCTCCTGGTCGCCTCGAAGCTCCTGGTCGCCAACTTGACGGCGGACTCGGGGATCGCTGTCTGACTTTCTTGCAGCATGGGAAATTTTCGCCCTTTCACGGCGTGGGCTGGAGGCCTCTGGACGGATTACCTAAAAATTGGTAGGCGCTGAGTCGTGTTAGAGGACCGATCTCCAGCTTCTAATCTGATTCGGTGTCCTCAGCCGAGCCAACGCCGCACGGGCACTCTCACGGCCTGGTCGACGCCAGCATCAAGCGCTCTCGAGCCGGTCTGCGCGCAGTCGCGCTCTCGCTTTGCATTCTCGGCCTGACCGCCGCTGTGCAGGTGCTGATCTTCGTCTCTACCGGCAGCATCGCGCTGCTCGCTGATCTGATCCACAATTTCGGCGACGCGCTGACCGCCGTTCCGCTCGGGATCGCCTTTCTGTTGCGCTCGGAACGGGCTGAGCGCTACGCCGGCCTGTTTGTCGTCGCCGTGATTCTCATCAGCGCCTGCGTTGCCGGCTATGAGGCCGTTGACCGCCTGCTGCACCCGAGCGCACCCGACCACCTGCCGGCGCTGGCGCTGGCGGGTGCGGTGGGATTCGCGGGCAATTGGGTCGCCGCGATCCTCCGTTTGCAGGCCGGGCGACGGCTGGACAGCCCGGCGCTGATCGCGGATGGCAATCACGCGCGCGCCGACGCCTACGTCAGCCTCTCAGTAATTGGAACGGCCATCTTCGTGGCCCTCGGAGCCACGGTCGCCGACCCGCTGATCGGCCTTGCGATCACCGCCGTCATCCTGCGGATCACCTGGCAGTCGTGGCGGACCGTGCGTGGGCCCGCTCACCCCCACTAGCCGCGCTAGGTCTGGTCATCCAGAAGAGCGCCGCAAAGACGATCAGGCCGAAGAGGTTGAGAAAGAGCTTGTAGTCGATTTCGACCGACCCGAAGATGTCGTCGCGGCTCGGCCGCGTGGTCGGGATCAGGTCCGCGGCGCTGAAGATTCCGTCGACGATCAGCGCGGCGATCACCATGGTCACGAACATCAGCGCCGTGATCCGCAGCGCAAAGGCCCAGCCGTAGTACTTGCGGTAGGCAAGGACGATCGGCAGCACGATCAGGTCGGCGAAGATGAAAGCCATAACGCCGGCGAAGCTGATCCCGCCGGACCAAAGCACCGCCGCCAGGGGGACATTGCCAATTGAGCAGACGAAGCTGAGCACGGCGATCAGGGGGCCGACGATCACGTTCTCGATCGTCTCCAGCGCCGGCGGAGCGTCATGGACGAACAGCCCATTGAAGAAGTCGTTTCCCAGCAGGCCGATGAACCCGGCCAGAAGGAAGCCGATCGAGATTTCCTTCCAGAGCATCTGCCAATCGCCGCGGAAGTTGTGGGCGACGTCGGACCAGGCGGACGCCGACGTGAGCCGCGTGCGCCAACCCATCCGTTCGCCAGCCGTGTGGTGTTGATGGCCGGTGTCGGCCTCCTGCGCGTGCTCGCGGGCCTGCTCTTCAAGTTGCCGCGAGACGAACAGCCGGAGCATCGCGACCATCAAGACGATCATCACGATGCCGCCGACGTACTCGGCGAGCGTGAATTGCCAGCCGATCAGCACCCAGAGCACCAGGCCGAGCTCCCAGACCAGATTCGTCGATGCGAACTGGAACGCGAGCGCAGAAGCGGCCGATGCGCCCTTCTGGAACAGCGACTTGGCGATCGCGATCGCCGCGTAGGAACACGATGAAGACGCAGCGCCCAGCCCCGTAGCCCAAGCGATCGGCCGTGGCCCGGATCCGGACAGCGCCGACTCGATCCGCTCACGCGGCACCCAGGCCTGCACGATCGCTGAGATCGCAAACCCCAACACCAGCGCCCACCAGACTTCGTAGGCCATCAGGAGAGACTGCTTGAAACCCTCCCCCACCGAGCTGAGAACATCACCCACTGCGTAGGTCCTTCCTAGTTGACGCCGATACCCTACCAGGGTATCCTAGCGGCATGAACGTAACTCCCGGATACAAAGCATCGAAGACCCAGCTGCTTCAGCGCCTCGCCCGTGTCGAAGGGCAAGTACGGGGCGTGACTCGAATGGTCGAGCAAGACCGCTACTGCATCGACGTCATCACTCAGATCCAAGCTGCTCAGGCAGCGCTCGACAAGATCGCCCTTGGGCTGCTCGACGATCATGCTCGAAACTGCATGAGCGGGCGGGTCAGCAGCTCGAAGCGCGACGAGCAGGTCGAAGAACTGATGGGGGCTGTCGGACGGCTCGTGTCCCGCTAATCGGCCGAGCCTGATGGCTGAACAGCAGACCTTCCTGTTTGCCGATCTCGCCGGCTTCACCGCACTTACCGAGGCACATGGCGACGATGAGGCGGCCGACCTGGTCACCGGGTTCACCGGAGCGGTACGCGAGCTGCTGCCCGAGCACGACGCCGAAGAAGTGAAGACGATCGGCGACGCCGTGATGATCCGCTGCCGCCGCGCAGATGCGGCCGTGCAGCTCGGCCTTCGCATCGTCGAGGAAATCGGCGGCAGGAATCGGTTTCCGAGCATCCGCGTGGGCATGCACAGCGGCCCGGCCGCTGAGCGCGGCGGCGACTTCTTTGGAGCAACCGTCAATCTCGCCGCCCGAGTGGCCGGGGTAGCTCCTGGGGGTCAGGTCCTTCTGACTGAGGCGACCTGGAAAGCGGCGGGTCCTTCTGCGGGCGTCACGATCGTGGAGCTGGGCCACGAGTCCCTTCGCAACCTCGCGGACCCAGTACTCCTACTCCGGGCCCGGGGCTCAGGGCCGGAAGACGACGGCGAGCTGCCGATCGACCCGGTCTGCCGCATGGCCGTAGAACCGGTCAGCTCGGCCGGTGTCCTTCGCCATCGAGGCACCGACTTTCACTTCTGCTCCATTGAATGCGTACGGGCCTTCGCCGCCGATCCCGATCGCTATCTACCTGCGAGGTGACCATGCCGCGGGCACCGGGTGAAGAGGAATTCCAACGGCCAATGGCGGCCGGCCGCACGAACTACCGACCCGACCAGGCGCACATCCGCGCTGCTTATGCAAGGCAAACCCGGCTCCGTATCTACGATCCCCTGCTCGGACTCGGCTGCCTCGGCAGCCGCTCCCTGACACGGCGGCGAATGGTGGACCACCTCGGGCTTGCTGCGGGTGATCGGGTGCTCGACATCGGCTGCGGAACCGGGCTGAACTTCGAGGCGCTGGAGGCGGCAGTCGGCCCCGGCGGGGAGATCGTCGGGCTCGACGCAACTCCCGAGATGCTCGAGCTCGCACAGGCGCGCCTGGACCGCCGCGGGTGGCGGAACGTTCATCTGGTCGAGGACGATGCCGCCGCGCTGCCCTTCGACGATCGGAGCTTCGCGGCAACCTGCAGCACGCTCGCGCTTTCCGGCGTCCCGGAGTGGCGTGGCGCGCTGAGGGAGGCGTGGAGGGTGACAATGCCCGGTGGCCGCCTTGCGCTCATCGAAGTCTCGCGGCTGCGCGGGCCCTGGAGGCTTACGGCCTTGCATCCGCTGTACAGGTGGTTGTACGCATGGCAGCCACCAGGGCCCGACGTCGGCGAGGCGCTCGCGCAGGTGACACACCCGGTGGGCGCAGAAACCGCGCTAGGCGGCATATGGACGATCCTCTGGGTCGGGAAAGACTAGACCGGAACGCGACCCCGCTTGCGGCGGCTGACCTCTTCCCAGTAGCGGCGCTCGAACTCGCCCCAGTCGATCGGGAACGGCGAAGGATCGCCGCCGGAGGGTGGCGGCCCGTCGCCGTCGATCTCCTCGCCCCCGTCGTCGGGGTCGGATCGTTGGTGCAGCAGCATCGCGCAGGAGCTTGTCGCCATCACCGCCAGCGCGTAGGCGGAGCCCTTGGCAAGCTCCCCTGCAGTCTCGATCGCCCAGACGAGCGCCGGCACGAACGCAACCGCGCAGACGCATGCGACTGTGACGACTGCGGGGCGGTCGGACTCGCGGCAGCCCCAAGCCCAGCCCCCTAGTACGAACAGCGGAGGAAAGACGTAGAGCACGGCTCCAGCTTAGCGCCGGATCTGGCGTTTCGGCGGCTCGGCGCCGAAGCCGCCGGAGCGGGTCAGGCGGAGGAGAGCCCCTCGATGATCTTGGCGTTGTCGTTCATCGTCAGACCTCCAGTTTGTCCAGGGCTTCCTTGCGTCTACGGCAGAACTCGAGCGCCGCGAACAGTTGGTCATCCGCCCCAACCAGCTCTGAGTAGTCCAGCTCCGCGCCGGTGAAGCCCTTGCCGTTCCACAGCTCGCCTTCGGGGTTCGCGGTCCAGGGCCCGACGTAGAGGTAGGGCTCCTCGTGATGCTCGTCCCCGGGCGAGAGGCCATAGTTGGCGCGCTTGCCGGCCTCCTCGGCGCCCATCTCGATCGCGATGTCGAAGTGCTCGGGCCAAAGGGTTGGTGGGGTTGCCGCGTCGTCTGGGCCCACCTCGCCGCGAAGCGCCTCCAGGAGCTGGTCGCCGAATCCGTACCAGCGCCCCAGGGCGCTGGAAGACGCCGGGTCGATGCTCAGGGGCTCCGCGTCGAGCTCGACGTCGTCGGGCAGTAGGTTGGCGGCGTGCTTGGCGGCGGCGCGCAGCGTCGTGATCGGTTCGCGGCGCTCCTCCCCGCCCACCACGACGACCAGGTCCGCGCCCTCGACCCGGACCTGGGCGTCGTCGGGTCCGAATGCCGGGGTGCCGAACCCACCCGGAGTTGCGATCAGCGAGAACTCGCCGCTAACGTGCTCGCGGGTCAGTTTGACGACCTGCTCGGCAAGCCTGTGAAGGCCCTGCATCGTTTGCGCAAAGGACGCTGGGAGCGGCTGAAGTTCCGGGGCCATCGAAGGATCGTCCGTTGAGGTCGCCGATCGTTACAGCCAACGTAACGAGTCAAGGGCACCGCGCGACTGGATGTCATGAGCTCATTGGCCGCCACGTTGCGTCTGAGAGGCCTGGGGCGCGAATATAGGCCCCGCATGTCGTGGCTGAAGGAGCGCCTGGGACGCGGGGACACGGAGACCGATCTGGTCGAGCGGTTGCGCGACGGCGACGAGCAGGCGTTCTCGGATCTCGTCGACCAGCACGGCGCGACGATGCTTCGGGTCACGCGCCTCTACGTGCGCGACCGAGCGGTTGCCGAGGAGGTCGTGCAGGAGACCTGGCTCGCGGTGCTGAACGGGATCGACTCCTTCGCGGGCCGCTCGACGCTGAAGACCTGGATCTTTCGCATCCTCGCCAACCGGGCCAAGACCCGGGCCGAGCGCGAGGGCCGCAGCGTCCCGCTCTCAGCGATCCTGGCGACCGACGCGGCGACCGGCGAGCCATCATTGGATCCAGACCGATTCTTTGGGCTGGACCACCCCCAACGGCCGTTCCACTGGGCGGCGCGCCCCCGCGATTGGCCGCACGATCGGGTGTTGGAGCGCGAGACCCTGGAGCTGATCCAATCGACGATCGACATGCTCCCCGACACCCAGCGCGAGGTGATCCGCCTGCGCGACGTCGAGGGCTGGGATCCCGGGGAGGTGGCAGAGGCGCTCGAGATCAGCGACGGCAACCAGCGGGTGCTGCTGCACCGCGCCCGCAGCAAGGTCCGCGCCGCCCTCGAGAGCTACCTCGATCCGGAGCTGAGCCCGTCATGACCCAGGTCCTCGACGACATCACCTGTCGCGAGCTGGTCGAGCTGGTCACCGGCTACCTCGAGGGCGCGCTCTCGGACGCCGACCGGACCCGGTTCGAGGAGCACCTCGAGATCTGCGGCGCCTGCCGCACCTACATCGAGCAGATCCGGCTGACGATCGAGGCCAGCGGGCAGCTTACGGAGGAGGCCCTGGAGCCCTCCGCCCGCGATGCGTTTATGGACGCCTTCCGCGACTGGAACCGCAGCCGCTCGAACCCAGGCACGAGCGACTAGCGACCAGCGCCTAGCGACTAACCGACATGGGCCATGTGCTCCCAGCCCTTGACCGTGTTGCCGTCGGGCGGGATCGGGTTCTCCTTCAGGATTCGGGCCAGGTGGACCACATTGTGGGCCATCCAGGTCGAGGTCTTCTGGGTGTAGGCATGGTCCTGCCCATTCGCCTCCAGGAACGACGGGCCCGGACCGGCGTCGCCGACCCAGTAGGTGTCCGCGTTGGGCGGGATCGCGAAACCGAGGTGGGTCAGGTTGAAGAGCGTGGTCTCCGAGCACGCGTGCGCGCCATCCTCGTTTCCGGTAACGATCACGCCACCGACCTTGTTGTACATCGGGTACTGGCCAGCCTCGTTGGTCTCCGCGTAGGTCCCGTCGAGTCGCTCGATCACGAGCTGGGCGACACTTGAGCGCACGCCGAACCAGATCGACATCGCCATGATCAGGATGTCGGCGGCCTTTACCTTCTCGAGGATCTGCGGCCATTCGTCTCCATCGCCCATGTCCGAGACGACGCCGAAAGGGATGTTGTAGTCGACCGGGCGAATCACCTCCGACTCCACGTCCAGCTCGTCGAAGTGCGAGCGGACCATGTTGATCAACCCCTCGGTGTTGGACTCCTCGGGGGATTTCTTCAGGGTGCAGTTGAGAAACAGCGCGTTTAGTTCCATCGGGTAGTCCTATCAGCGGTATGGTCGGTTGGCTCTGGGACTTGCGGCCGTGCCGATGCCGCGCCCCGACTAGCATGCCGCCGCATGCGCGCAGCGATCCGACGGGCCCTTGCCTCGCCGCCCCCACGCGGCGCGGTAGCGGTAGTGGCCGTCGGGCTGCTGGTCACCGTCGCCGCGGTTCTGCTGTCTCGCAACCCGGGGCAAGCCGGCGCCGACGTCCCGTACCAGACCCAGACCAAGTTCCCCGAGTCCCCGACGGTGGCGTTCGGGCCCGGCGGCAACACCCAGATCGTCGACGGCATGATCTCGGCGACGGCGCCGAACGAAGTCGGCGACCGCCTGTTCACGATCGAGACGTCGCTGCGCGCCAAGGCTCCGGCGGGCGCCAAGATCGACTCGGTGCGCTGCCAGCTTCGGCTCCCGAAGGGCGTTCACATGGGCCAGAGCGAAGGCCGCCGCGCCGCCTTCCCGCGTCCTCTTGCGAACACGGCCGACGATGCGATCAAGGACGGCGTGTCCGTCGACTTCACCAACGGCAGCGAGGAGCAGGCCGGCATCACGCTGCGAAACGTCTTCTTCAAGTACGTCGTCGGAGGCGATCCCTCGGTCGAATGGCCCAATCTGAACGAGGGCCAGCAGACCTGGCTGTGGCGCTACCCGAAGCCGGTCACGAGGACGAGAGACAACTTCGCGGCGATCCTGGTCGCGCACGGCGGCGAGACGGTGCCGCTGACGTGTACGCCCGAGGCCAAGGCGGGCGCAGCCGCCCAGCACGCCACCGCGCGCACTTCGGTGAAGCTGCCCTGAGGCAGCGGGGCAACCCGTAGTCGGGCTGCGCTAACTTCGAGGAGATGTCCACCGATCCGGCAGCAGGAGTGGGAGTGCTCGCGGCGCTTGCCGCGGGGGTGGTCTCCTTCCTCTCCCCCTGTGTCCTACCCCTGGTGCCCGGATACCTGTCTGCGGTGACCGGTGTCTCGGCCGCGGAGCTCGAGGACGCCGGCTGGAGGCGAGTGCTGGTGCCGAGCCTGCTCTTCGTCGCCAGCTTCTCGGCCGTCTTCATCGTCCTCGGGCTGACCGCCACCGGGTTGGGCTCGACCCTGAGCGACCACCGCGAATTGCTCAACAAGATCTCCGCGACGCTGATCATCGCGATGGGAGTGTTCTTCGTCGCCGCCCCGTTCACGCCGATGCTGAGCCGCGAGTGGCACGTCGACGCCCTGATGAGCCGCGCCGGCAAGGGTGGCCCGGTGATCGCCGGTACGGCCTTCGCATTTGCCTGGACCCCCTGCATAGGCCCGACCCTGGGGTCGATCCTCTCCGCCGCCGCGCTCACCAACTCGGCTGGCCGGGGAGCGCTCCTGCTCGCTGTTTACTCGGCCGGCCTGGCGATCCCCTTCCTGCTCACCGCCGTCGCCTTCTCCCGCATGACCACCGCCTTCGACGCGGTGAAACGCCACTACCCGGTGATCATCGTCACCGGAGGGGTGATCCTGATCGCGATGGGCGTGCTGATCTGGACCAATCAGTTCGTCCACCTCAACATCGAGGCGCAGAAATGGCTCAGCCGGCTCGGCCTGGACTTCTGGAACAACGTCTGAGGAAGGAACACAATTGCGGCGGCTTTGCCGCCTGACATGCCAGTGCCGCGTGCAACGCCGCGGCAAACATCAGTTAGCGGTCGCCGAGCCGGAAGCCGCCCTTGTGGCGACGCTCGGAGCCGATGATCCGAACCGGAGGCGTGGAGAGCTGAATCGGGCTCTCGGCGGAGGAAGCGGTCTGCCGATGGCGCCTGCGGGTGCTGTGCTGGTGGGCGGTTCGCATCGTTCTAGGTGCCATAACCCTTTGTTCGGCAGCAGGTATCGCGTCCCCAAGGGCTAACCACCAGGAAGACCGAGTAGCGCCGAGCCCCGGCGCCGAGAAATGAGTAGCGGTTAGTGCTCGACCTCGAGCGGCACGCCGACCGCCTCGGTCTCCTCGATCTCCGCGCCGTCGCCCTCGCGTGAGCAGACGATCCGAAACCGGCCGGTGCCGAGCTCCGGATCGGGGGTCAGCGGCAGTCCGCGGATCTCCTCCCAGCCGAGGCGCTCGAGCTCGAACGGGTTCATCCGCACCTCCGAGGCCGGGAACGGGCAATTGGCGTTGTGCTGGTCGATCGCCCGCGAGATCGCCTCGAGGTTCTTGGCCTCGTTGGAGCTCATGGCAGAGAAGTATGCCGGTGCTTTAGCGGCGGCAAATTTACTTGCGCCGGCTGCGCCGGCTGACATGCCAGTGCCGGCGCCTAACGGCACCGGCCGAAACTGACTGTCAGGCGGCGAAGCCGCCGCAATTGTTTGAGGCCGGCTGCTGTCCCCCACGCTCCTTAGGGTTGGACACATGAGTCGGGTCATCGTGCATGTCGACATGGACGCGTTCTTCGTCTCGGTCGAGCTGCTGCGCCGGCCCGAGCTGCAGGGTCGTCCGGTCGTCGTCGCCACCGGCACCGACCCGAGCGCCCGTGGTGTGGTGGCGGCGGCAAGTTACGAAGCGCGCCGCTTTGGCGTCCACTCGGCTCTGCCGCTGGCCACTGCCCACCGCCGATGTCCTCAGATGGTGCTGGTGCCGAGCGACATCACCCGCTACCGCGACGTCTCGCACGGTGTCATGGAGGTACTTCGTCGCTACAGCGACGCGGTCGAGGTTGCAGGCCTCGACGAGGCCTACCTGGACCTCTCCGACTCGCCGGCGCCGAAGGCGCGCGCCCGCTGCCTGAAGGCCGAGATGCTCGACGAGACGGGGCTGGTCTGCTCAGTCGGGATAGGGCCCAACAAGCTGGTCGCCAAGATTGCCTCCGACCTCGACAAGCCAGATGGCTTCTGCGTGCTCAACCACAAGACGATGCTGGAGGCCGTCGGCGATCGTCCGGCCAGCCTCATTCCAGGGGTCGGGCCGAAGACCTACGAGCGCCTGCAGCGAGGCGGGATCCGCACGGTCGCCGAGTTGGCCGCCGCCGAGCCGGCGGGCCTGCAAGCTGCGCTGGGGCGAGGCGGGCTGGACCTGCGGCAACGGGCGCGGGGAATCGACGAGCGCCCGCTCGAGACCAGCCGCCGGCGCAAGTCCGAAAGTCGCGAGACGACATTCGCCACCGACATCTCGGACACCGCGACGCTTCGCGAGACGCTCGAGCGGCTCTCCCGCGATGTCTGCGATGGACTCGCGCGGGAGGACATCAGCGGGCGCACGATCACGGTGAAGCTGCGTCTGGCCCCGTTCAGAACCCGCACCCGGTCACAGACGCTTGCGCAGGCGACCCGCGACCCCGATTCTGTCTCCGCGATCGCCCGCGAGTTGCTGGATCGCTTCGAGCTCGACTCGCCGGTGCGCCTCGTTGGGGTCGGAATCAGTTCGCTGGAGCGCGAGGCCGGCAGCCCGGCAGAGGAATCGCCGGCGGAGCTCGCGCTGCCGATTTAGTGGCAGTCGGCACCCGCAAAATGAGATGATGCCTCGCGATGGGAGACGATCGGCTCAGCGGACTGGACACCACGTTCCTGCACATGGAGCGCGATGGTGCGCATATGCACGTCGCCTCGACGATCATCTTCGAGGGACCTCCGCCCACTCACGACGAGTTTCGCGACCACATCGAGTCGCGGCTGCACCTGGTCCCCCGCTTTCGCCAGAAGCTGCGCTTCGTCCCCTTCGCCCAGGGGCGCCCGGTCTGGGTCGACGACCCGCACCTGAACCTCGAGTACCACGTTCGCCGCACCGCACTCCCGCCCCCCGGCTCCGAGGAGCAGCTGCGCAACCTCGGCGCTCGAATCTTCTCCCAGCAGCTCGACCGCTCGAAGCCGCTCTGGGAGATGTGGTTGGCGGAGGGCCTGGAGGGCGACCGCTTCGCGATCATCGGCAAGACGCATCACGCCTTGGTCGACGGAGTCTCGGGGGTTGACATAACCCACGTCCTTTACGACGCCACCCGCCAGCCGACCGGCTCGCCGGACTCCGGTCCGGAGTGGCTGCCTCGCCCCGAGCCCAACGGCGCCAAACTGCTCGCCGACGCACTGCTCGAGCGGGCGACGAGCCCGCGCGAGATCATCCGTGGGGCGCGAGCGGTACTGCGCGGCCCGCGGCGCATCGCCTCGCAGCTGCGCGACGGGATCGCGGCGACCGGCAAGATGGTCGGCGCCGGGCTCTCGGCTCCCCCCTCCCCGCTCAACGTGGAGATCGGGTCCCACCGCCGCTTTGCCTGGCTGACCTCCGACCTGGGCGAGTTCAAGAGGATCAAGAACGAGCTCGGCGGAACCGTCAACGATGTGGTCTTGGCGGCCGTGACCGGGACGCTCGGCCGCTACATGCGGGCTCGCGGCTTCGACACCAGCGAGCTGGAGCTGCGAGCGATGGTGCCGGTCAGCGTTCGCGCCGACGAGGAGCACGGCGCGCTCGGCAACCGCGTCGCCGCGATCATGGCCCCACTGCCGGTCTGGTCCGAGGACCCGGTCGAGACCCTGCACCTGATCAGCGAGACGATGGGTGACCTGAAGGGCTCCGGGCAGGCCGTCGGCGCCGAGATCCTCACCGGCCTGGCCGACTTCGCGCCCCCGACCATCGCCTCGCAGGCGGCGCGCCTGCAATCGGCGCAGCGCTTCTTCAATCTCGTCGTCACGAACATCCCCGGGCCGCAGTTCCCGCTCTACGTGCTCGGCCGCGAGATGCAGGCGCTCTACCCGATGGTGCCGCTTGCCCAAAAGCAGGCGGTCTGTGTGGGGATCATGTCCTACAACGGCCAGATCCACTTCGGGCTGATCGGCGACTACGACGCGATGGCCGACCTCGACAGCCTGGCGCTCGACCTCGAGGCCGCGATCGACGACCTCTCGGCCGCCGCCCCCCAGCGCAAGCGCGCCAAGGCGCGCAAGGCGGCCAAGAAGGCTGCCGCGAAGAAGGGGTCGGCGGCAACAGACAAGAGCGCCGCGAGTAACGGCGGCTCAGCCAAGGCCGGCGCGAAGCGCTAGCCCTTAGCTTGCCGCCGCGCCGCCGAGTGCGACGCGATGGGTGGCCCGGGCGCTGGTCAGCGTCTGATCGTCTTTGAGCCGCAACAGCAGGGCAAGGTCCTCCTCACGCCCGCTGTCATAACTTGAATCGCCGTCGGGGTCGATATGGCCCGGATGAACGGCCCACTCCGTCGTTCCCCACGGCATCGCCTCCTCCTCGATCGCCTCGACCAGCAATTGCGGCAGCGCCGGCTCGCCCTCATGCATTCGACCGATCAGGCGGTCCGGCGAGGCGATGCCGCGCTCCTCGAGCCGGAAGCGATGGTCCTCCCCCACCGCCCGCACGGGCACCCGCAGCTCGAGTGCCAGGTCCTCGGCCGCAGTGGCGATCGGCAGCACTGCATGGCAGTGGTGGTGGCCGTCGATGTACGCCGGCGGGGCTCCGAAGAGGCGCTCGAAGGCCTCGGCCTGGCGGCGCGGTGCCAACAAGGCCTCGTCGTGTCCGGCGCCCTCCGGCAGCTCCAGGTGCAGCCCGACCTCGACCCCGCAATCGAGCAGGGGCGCGGGTTCACAGGCCGAGCGCAGGACCAGGACGCTGACCGCGTCCACCGCTCCCGCTCTGGCCGCCTCCTCGATCCCTGCGTTGTAGCGCGGCGAGTAGCCCCAGTCGTCGGCGGTGATGATCAGCTGCCCGGCTTGGTCTGAGAGGTCTGTCAAGTGCACCTCGGATTGTCCACCCTCAACAGCATTCTGGGCACCCCCGACGCACGGACAGACGCGATCACTCCTTGAGGCGACCCGCGTTGTGGTCGAGTATCTGCGCATGAACCGCGCTGACCCAACACAACGCCGTTTCATCTCGCTCGTCGTGCTGGTTCTCTGCGCGGCGGCCCTGGTCGCGATCGCAGAGATCCTCAGCGGAAACGGGTTCGACGACACGACCCTCCGGGTGCTGGTCAGCGCCGCTGCATTCAGCTTCTTTCTGCTCGTCGGGATGGCTGGTCAGTCGCTGACCGTGAGGCGTCCCCAGGTCAGTTGGATAGGCCTGTTGACGATCCTGGTGGCCGCCTTGGGGTTCATCGCCACGCTAATCGCAACTTGGCAGACCTCCGACAACACCGGCGCTGTCAAGGCGGCTGGAGTGATGGCCCTGGCGTCGCTTGCGTTGGGGCACAGCTCGCTGTTGCTCCGGGCTCGCCGCTCGGATGACACCGACCTGGTGGCGATGGTGAGCGGCGGCACGATCCTGGTGGTGTGTCTGCTGGCCGGTTTGATCTCGATAGACATCCTCGGAGAGAACGACGACATCTCCGGGGAAGGAATCGCCGTGCTCGCAATCCTCTATGTGCTCGGGACACTGCTTCTCCCGTTGGTTCGCCGCCTCGGGCCAGCGAGCGCGACCGTCGCGGGATCGGCGACCGCGGCACCACCCACGCCGGAACAGGTGCAGCCGGTCACTCACAGTGCTGCGACCCCTGCGGCGGACGTGTCGGTCCGCATCGCTTACGCCGCTGATGCCGAAGCGATCGCCGCGATCTACAACGAGGGGATCGAGGAGCGACAGGCAACCTTTCAGACGCGGCCCCACGACCCCGGCGAGCTGGAGCTGAAGACCGAGCAGCTCGGCGGGCAGCTGCTCGTCACCGAGCGCGACGGCCGGGTCGTAGGCTGGGCGGGTTGGAGCGGATACGACGATCGGGTCGACTACTACGCCGGGATCGCCGAGTGCGCCGTGTACGTCGGCCGCGACGCTCGCAGGCAGGGTGTCGGTGCGGCCCTACTCAACGGCATGGCCGACGAGGCGTCGAAGTTCGGTGTCCACAAGCTGGTCGCCAAGGTTTTCACCACCAACGAGCCGAGCGTCGCCCTGTTTCGCCGTTGCAGCTTTCGAGAGGTCGGAACGCACATGCGCCACGGCCAACTCGACGGTCAATGGAAGGACGTGCTGGTCATGGAGCGCTCGCTTCCCGGCGCCTGATCGCCGCTAGGCCACCGAAGCGGAGCTGCACGAAGAGCGGGCCGCAGCGCGCGAGCGTGAGGTCAGGGACTAGCTTTAGTCGATGGCTCGTGTCCTATTCGCACCGCTCAGCATCGCCGCGGGCCTGATCGCAGGTTTGCTGGGCCGCAAGCTGTTCGAGGGCGCCTGGGGTCTGATCGACGATCAGGAGCCGCCCGAAGCCGAGGATCGCGAGATCGAGTGGCCGAAGCTGATCGCCGCCCTCGTCATCGAGGGCGCGATCTTCCGCCTCGTCAAGGGGCTTGTGGACCATGGCGCCCGCCACTACTTCGAGCGTGCTACAGGCGCCTGGCCGGGTGAGGAGGCGCCGGAGCCCGAATAGAGTGCGCCGATGATCGAGGCGGTCGCCTTCGACCTCGACGGCACCCTGATCGAGTCCGAACGGCGCTGGGAAGCGGCGCGGCAGGACGTGACCGAGAGCGCCGGTGGACGCTGGCGTGACGACGCCCAGCCCTCGATGATGGGCCTCAGCACGCCGGAGTGGATCGCCTACATGCAGGAAGAGCTCGGCGTGGCCCTGGAGGCGATGAGATCCGCCAGCGGGTGCTCGAGCGGATCAAGGTGTCCTACCGCGAGCAACTGCCGCTGGTCGAAGGCGCAGAGGAATCGGTACGCCGGCTGGCGGCGCGCTGGCCGCTAGCCGTGGCCTCCTCCTCTCCGCGCGAGCTGATCGAGCTGGTCCTGGAGCAGGCTGGGCTTGGGGAATGCTTTGACGAGGTGATCTCGTCTGAGGAGGTCTCGCGGGGAAAGCCCGCTCCAGACGTCTACCTGCGGGCCTGCGAGCTGCTCGGGTCGGGGCGGTCCCACACGGTCGCAATCGAGGACTCGGGGGCCGGGGTGCGCTCCGCCGTCGCGGCAGGGATGCCGGTGGTGCTGATCCCGGGCACCGAGTTCCCGCCCGACCCGGCGGTGCTCGAGGAGGCCGACCTCGTCCTCGAATCGATCACGGCGCTCGACGTCGATGCGGTCGCGGCACTGGGCGCCTAGGCACATTTGCGGCGGCTTCGCCGCCTGACAGTCGGTCTTGGCCGGTGCCGTAAGGCGCCGGCACTTGCATGTCAGCCGGCGTAGCCGGCGCAAGGGACGTGTGCCGGCGCGCAACGCGCCGGCACACATCACGTGGCTAGTGCCGAACGACCAGGGTCGCGGCGAAGGGTTCGTGGTCGTGCGTGTACAGCCAGTCGCCGAAGGCGAAGCCGCCCTGCCCGGGGTCGGCGTTGATCAGCGCCGCGGTGATGCGACTGCAGTTGCCGGGATTGCGCAGCGTCACCCCGCGCACGCCACCGTGCTCGGCGAACCGCATCTTGATTCGGACCTTGCCCGTCTCCACGGGGCCCTCGCGGCAGACCAGCGCGAACGCCGATTGTGTCCCGCGCTGCCCTCCGGCGAGCAGGCGCAGCGCGCCGACGTTGCGCGGCTTTACGTCAAAGAGGAGGTACCCCGTATGGCTGAGGCGGCGGACGATGAAGCGGCCGGGATGCAGTGTTCCTCGACGCTTCACGTCGTCCCAGAGCGGCCCATCGACGTAGGGGAAACCGCCCGGCGTGGGCCATTCGGCCGTCGCGGTGGCGAAGCGTGCGAACTCGTGCGGGAAGTCATTGCCGCGCGCCCCCCTGCCCTTCTTGCGCGCCACCGTCCGGATCGCCGCGTTGTAGGCGTTGATCGAGAACCCCGACGGCCTTACCTTGCGGGCTCGCTCCCAGGCAGTTCGCACGATCTCGTTTCCGTAGTTGCCGGCGAGCCAGTGATTCCAGACCGCGGACCCGTAGATCTTGATGCTGTTGCCGGTGGTGATCGGCCGCTTTGAGCGCGTTACCCAGCGCTTGATGTAGCGCAGGTAGTCGTTGTTGTCGGGGTATACGTGGTCCTCCATCCAGACCGCGGTCGCCTCGTAGAACCAGAGGTCCTGGTTGACGTCGTAAGCGAACTGGAGGATGTGGTTGTACTCGTGGGCGACGGTTACGTCGAGGTCGTTGATCGGAGTGGTGCCGGGGAACTCGGCCGGGCTGTAGTCGTTGTCGACGACCAGATAGGCGTACCGGGAGTGGCCTCTCTGCCTGACGTCGGGGGCCGAGTAGCCAAACAGCCGGCCAAACAGCTGGACCAGGTAGATGTCGGTCCGCGAGTCGCCTCCGCGCGTGCCGTCGGGCTTTGGCGCCTTCCAGCCGAGGGCCCCGTTCTCGACCGCGTAGACCTCCTCCCCCACGGCTCCGACCTGCTCGACGTAGTCGGGCACCCCGTTTGCGTTGGCATCGGTCAGGTCGGGTGCGTCGATGCCGCTGCCGACGTAGTGGACGCAGAAGTGCGCGGTGCAGTAGGGCGGCTGCTCGGGGAGCGTATAGGCGTGGCCGTCCGGGTCCCCGGGATTGGTCGGACGCGCGAGCAGGGTCTCGGCGTGACGGCGCTCGACCGGCCCAAGGCTCCCCAGCGAGCGCGAGAGCGCCAGCAGAGTCGTGGTCAGGTCCTTCGCCGGCGCGTGGCGCACCCGGCGGTGTTTCGCCGGGCTGAGCAGGCGGGTCGCCCGGTGAAGCGCTCGCGAGGCCTTGCGCGGAGACAATTTCACGCCCATTGGGGCGGCGGAGGCGCTCACGGCTCCCGCGACGCCGAGCAATAGGGCCGCCAGCAGGAGCGAGGTCCCGATCTGCCGGCGGACTCGCATGCGACGGGCAACTATAGGGCCGTCCGGGACCGGGTCTGCAGACCGTCGATCAGGCGGGCAATACTCCATATGTGGGGAAAACACCGCAAATCCGCCTGGGGCTCGCCCAGATCGACCCGACCGTCGGCGACATCGACTGTAATACGAGCAAGATTCGGGAGTGGATCGGCCGCGCCCGCGACGCCGGAGTCGATCTGGTGGTGTTCCCGGAGCTCTGCGTTCCCGGCTACCCGGCCGAGGACCTCTACCTGAAGCGGCACTTCGTCGAGGCCAACCGCCGCGCCGTCGATGAGCTTGCCGCCGACGGGACCGGGATCGCCGCCGTGGTCGGCTTCGCCGAGGCCGGGGAGGGTACGACCGACGGTCGGCCGGTGGTTCACAACTCGATCGCCCTGCTTGCCGACGGGGCGGTCCAGGCCGTCTATCGCAAGCAGCGCCTGCCCAACTATGCGGTCTTCGACGAGCAGCGCTACTTCACCCCGGGCAACGAACAGGTGACCGTGGAGCTGGCGGGGACGAAGGTCGGCCTGACGATTTGCGAGGACTGCTGGGTCGAGGGCCCACCCGCTTCGCTGGAGGCCCAGGAGGGAGCACAGCTGATCGTCAACCCGTCCGGCTCCCCCTATCACCGGGGCAAGGGAGCCGAGCGAGAGCAGATGTTCGCCGATCGCGCCCGCGCCTACGGGGCCGCCTTTGCCTTCTGCAACCTCGTCGGCGGCCAGGACGAGCTGGTCTTCGACGGCCACAGCCTGATCGTCGACGCCGAGGGCAACCTGCTCGCGCGGGGCCGCCAGTTCACCGAGGAGCTGCTGGTCTGCGAGCTGGGATCGGGCGAGCCCTGCCCTCTTTCCGAGCCCCTTCCCGATCTCGACGAGGTCTACGCGGCGCTGGTGCTGGGGCTTGGCGACTACGTTTGCAAGAACGGCTTCCGTCGCGTCGCCCTGGCGCTGTCGGGAGGCATCGACTCGGCGCTCGTGGCGCTGATCGCAGTCGACGCCCTTGGGCCCGAGGCGGTGACCTGCGTGGTGATGCCCTCCCCCCACTCCAGCTCCGAGACTCAGGAAGACGCGCGCCGGATCGCCACCAACCTGGGCGCCGAGCTGATCGAGATCCCGATCGAATCGATGATGATCGACTACGCGGAAGCGCTGGGCGGGAGCGTGGACGGTGCGGGGCCGGTTCCGGGCCCAGGTGATCCCACCCGCGCGGCCGGCCCGGCCCTGGACCAGGAAAAGGCACAGCAGCTGACCGAGGAAAACCTGCAGGCGCGGATCCGCGGCAACCTGATGATGGCGCTGTCCAATCGCCATGGCTGGCTGGTGCTGACGACCGGCAACAAGAGCGAGATGTCGGTCGGCTACGCGACCCTCTACGGGGACATGGCCGGGGGCTTCGCGGTGATCAAGGACGTGCCGAAGACGTTGGTCTACGAATTGGTTCGGCGCCGCAACGAGGCCGCCGGGCGTGAGCTGGTGCCCGCGTCAGTGCTCGAGCGCCCGCCGTCGGCGGAGCTTCGCCCCGGCCAGCTCGACACCGATTCGCTGCCCCCCTACGCGGTGCTCGACCGCATCCTCGAGGCGTATGTCGAACAGGACGCGGGGCGGGAGCAGATCGTTGCCGCGGGAGTGCCCGCCGACGTCGTCGATGAGGTGATCCGGATGGTCGATCGCTCCGAATACAAGCGGCGCCAGGCGGCGCCCGGAATCCGCATTACGCCGCGCGCCTTCGGCCGGGACCGGCGCCTACCGATCACCAACCGGTTCGGCGGTTAGCGCGAGGAGCCGGCGCTCAGTCGGGCGCCTCGAACGGTCGCACCGCGACGGTCGTCCTCGCAAGCGCGCAAAGGCGGCCCTCGCCGTCGGTCGCCTCCGCGTCCCAGACCCAGGTCGTCTTGCCTCGATGACGGGCCCGGGCCTTGACGGTGACGGTGCCGTCCTTGACCGACCGCAGCAGGGAGATGTTCAGCGACTGCCCCAGCGCGACCGACCCGTCCATGATCACCTGGATCACGGTCGAGCGTGAGCACAGCTCGTCGATCATCGCAATGATCACGCCGCCGTGCAAATAGCCGTAGGGCTGCTTCAGCTCGTCGCGGACTTCGATCCGGGCCTCCGCCTCCTCCGGATCATTGCTGATCCATTCCACGCCGAGCAGCCCGCTGAAGGGAGATATATCTGGCTCGTTCGAGGACATTCCGGGCAGGCTACTGACGACTCGCCCCGGCGGCCGCGAGGCGTACCAGCGCCGGTGCAATCAGCGCCTGCACGATCAGCAGCTCGAGGACCAGTCCGGCCGCCATTCCGAGCCCGAACTCCTTGACGAAGCTGCGCGAGCCGAAGCCGAGCGCGATCCCGGCCATTGCCCCGGCGAGGCGGGCGGCCGCGGCGGGCGGCCCGCAGCGCCCCATCGCCTCCCGCACCCGCTCGACGCCGCTGACACCGTCGTCGACCTGCCGGGCGGCCCAGGCCAATGCCACCGCCTGGGAGGCGCACAGCGCCGCCACAACCGACACCGCGGCCCCGATCGACCCGAGCTGCACGGCCCCGCTCGGGGTGTAGTCGAGGAAGCCCTCCAGCCGCCCCTCCTGGAACGTGACCACCAGAAGACCGGCGGCACCGACGGCGGGAATCGCCGCCGCCACGGCGGCCAGGATCGCCAGCCCGGCGCGCCGGCCGATCGCCCAGCCGAGGGCGACGATGATCGCGACCGCGGCGCCAATCGCGCCCCCGAGCTCCGGTCGACTGATCGTCGGAGCCAGCACTGCGCCTATCGCTGCGGTAGCGAGGCGTTGCGCCGGCACCGCGGCGATCGCCAGCACGACGAAGGCGAGCATCGCGATCACGACCCCCATTACGCGGCTCCAGCCGACCAGCCCGCCGATTCCGCGCCACGGTCTCGAAGCGCCGTCGCCCTCTGGGGGTTCGAGGGCACCCACCGCCCCCATCGCCCCCTGCGCAGCGGGCACCGCGAGCAGCGAGCCGAGGGCTCCGCCGAGCCCAAGCGAGGCGAGGTAGCCGATGCCCAGTATCGCCGCCGCGCCGAAGGTCGCAGCGGCCGCCAACCCCGACGCCCACAGGGCCGCCGGCCCCGCCCCCGACCTGGCCATGGCGCAGAGCTGCAGCGCCATCAGCGTGCCGCCGGCCGCCGCTCCGACGAGGGCGAGCCAGGAGACGTCGATCGACCCCCCCAGAAGCTCGCAGGCAAGCGAGGAAAGAGCGGAGGTTGCGCCGGCGGCGAGCAGGGCAGCGCCGGCGGGACGAACGCCAAGCGGCCCGGCCGCGATCAGCGCCACGAACGGCAGAGCGAGCAGGAGCAAGAAGAGGTCATCGACGGCGTCGTCCTTCGCGATCCGAACCCCCACCACGGAGCCTTTGAAGGCGAGTGTCAGAGGTCCCGGATCGAGGTTGCGCTCGATTCGCCGGATCGCCGCGTCGCGCCTGTGCCCTTCGACGTCGAGGCGAACCAGCAGCAGGATCGAGTTGGTGCCGCGCTTTCGCCGCTGCTCGCGCACCGCCGCAACCGCGGGATCGGCGAAGAGCTGGGCCCGCATCGTCCTCACCGCGACCCGGAAGGTCGCAGAGCGTGCCGGAAGCGCACCCCGTACCTGGACATGCAGGGCGGCGCCCTTCGATTCCGCCGTGGAGAGCGCCAGACGGTCGGTCCAGCCGGCCGCCAGAGCTGTGCCGAGCACGGCCACGGCTGCGAGCACCCCGAGCGCACGGCCGGGGTGCTGGGCGGCCGTCGTGCGTAGTCGCTCGCCCACGCGCGCAACATATCCGCCGTTCCCGTCGTCGCGGGCGGTTACCTGCGCTGCCAGGGCCAACGAGTGCGTAGGCTTTTTCCATGCCGGTGACCGATGACCAACGCGCGATGCTCCAATTGCTGCTGCAGCGCGGCCAGAGCTACGCTGACATCGGCTCGCTGCTCGGCCTCGACGTCGAGGGGGTGCAATCGCGGGCGCGCGCGGCGCTGACCGAGATCGGGGGCCAGGATCCCGACCGTGACGTCAGCCTCACCGACTACCTACTCGGGCAGGCGGACCCGATCGGCCGTGCTGACGCCGCCCGCCAGCTACAGGCAGACGGCGAGGCCCGCGACCTCGCCGAGCGCCTGGTCACTCAATTGCGCGTGCTCGCCCCGGGGGCTGACCTTCCCGATCTGCCCGGCGCCGACTCGAGCGCGGCAAAGCGCAAGGACGCCCCAGCGCCGGCTCCGTCCGGGGAAGTCGCTGACAGCGCCCCAACGCGCCGCCCGTTCGGCGAGCTCGCCTCGACTCTGAGCCGTGGACAGCGCCAGGCGATCGCGGGCCTGTTCGGAGCCGGGATCCTGATCGTGGTTGGAGTGCTGGCCCTGGCCGGGGTGTTCGACAGCGGTGGTGGCGGTGACAACTCTTCCTCCTCGTCGAACAACTCGTCCCAGCAGGCCTCGTCGAACGCGAGCGGGCTGACCAGGGCGGTCCTTGATTCGCAGAACGGGAGCAGCGCCCAGGGCGTCGCTGTGTTCGCGCAGGTTCGCAACACGCCGGTGCTACAGATCAACGTCACGCATCTGAAGCCCAGCGGCCCGGGCGAGGGCTATGTGATCTGGCTCTACGGCGGGCCCACGCAGGCCTTCCCCCTTGTGCGCCAGGCGGTGGGCAAGAACGGCCAGCTGCGCGGCGCGGCGCCGATCCCGACGCAGCTGATCCAGGCGCTACAGCAGGGACTGTTCAACTCGATCGACGTCTCTCTGGCGAAGAAGTCGCAGGTCGTCTCAGCGCTCAACCAGGCCCGCAAGGGCCAGAAGCTGCCGCCCTACACGGGCCAGAGCGTGGCGCGCGGGACGATCACCGGCCCAGGCTTCCCGGCAAGCGGAAACAGCTCCAGCTCCTCGGGTCAGTAGCGGCCGGCCGGATTAGCCGAGCAGCTTCCCGGGATTGAGGATTCCGGCCGGGTCGAAGCGCTCCTTGGCTGTGCGCAAAAGGTCGAGCCCCAGCTCTCCGACCTCCGCCTTCATGTACGGCGCATGGTCGCGGCCGACCGCGTGGTGATGGGTGATCGTGCCCGCGGCCCCTACGATCGCCTCGCAGGCGGCGGCCTTGACCCTTCTCCATTGCTCGACCTCTTCGCCGGGCCGGCGCCGGGCGATGAAGGTGTAGTACAGCGAGGCGCCGTCGGGGTAGGCGTGCGATAGGTGGCAGAGCACGATCCCGGGCGTGCCCTGCGCTGTCATCGCCTCGCCGAGCGCATCTCCCACCGCGCGGTACAGCTCCTCGAGGCGCGACCAGGTGTGCGAGGTCTCCAGCGTCTCGACCATCGCTCCGGCGTCGATCAGCCCGTCGCGCAGGTAGGGGCCCTCATAGCGGCCTCGCTTCCAGGCGCGGCCGCCGGCCTGGCCCAGGTACACGGCGCCGGCGGCGCGTAGGCGGCGGGCGACCAGCGAGCGGCGCCTCGCCACCGTTTCGCGCTCGCCCTCGATTCCGACCACGATCAGGCAGCCGGCAGCCCGTCCGCGCAGCGACAGGTAGCCCCGCAGCAGAGCGCCGGCGGGGCCGCTGGGGCCCGAGAGTGCCAACGAGAAGCGGGTCTCCTGCTCGTCCGATAGGCGGATCACGTCCGGCAGCACCTCCTCCTGGGCCAGGCTCCGCACCGCCGCGCGGCCGGCCTCCCAGCTCTCCGCCATCCAGGTCTCGTAGCGCTCGCTTGCGGGACTCGGCCGCACCCGGACGCTGACCTCCGGGATCACTCCCAGCACGCCCTCCGAGCCGATCGCAAGCTCGCGCAGCGACGGCCCGGCCGCGGTATGCGGCGTCTCCAGGGTCCTCAGCTCACCGGCCGGGGCAAGCATCCGGACGCTGGTGATCATCTCGTCGAAGCGGCCGTAGCCACTGGAGGCCTGACCGGCGGAACGGGTCGCCGCGAAGCCGCCGATCGTCGCGTACTCGAACGACTGTGGGAAGTGGCCGAGGGTGAGCCGGTGGCCCCGCAGCGCTTGCTCGGCCTCGGGACCGCGGAGTCCCGCTCCCAGCGTCGCGGTGAGCGAGGTGTGATCGACCGCCACGCCCCGCATGCGGGCGAGGTCGAGGCTGATCAGCCGACCGTGATCGCCGCGCAGCGGCTCCACTCCGCCGACCACGCTGGTGCCGCCTCCGTACGGCACCACAGCGATCCCATCGCGCGTGCAGATCTCCAACACCGAAGCCAGCTCCTCGGTGTCGCCGGGAAGCACCACCGCGTCGGGCGCGTCGGCCAGCCGGCCGGACCGCAACCGCGCCAGGTCCACGTACCCGCTGCCGGTCGCGTGGCGGACGCGGTCCTCGTGCTCTGAGAGGACGTTTGGGGCGCCAACGGCCTCCGAGATCGCCGGTGGCAGCGGCTCGGGGGCGGGAATCTCGACAGCGTCAATCGAGTCCGGTCTGCTCCAGGGCGCAAGCTCGCCCAATTCGGCGCCCAGCAACGACAGCGAATCGGCGTCGATCGACGCCTCATGGGCTTCCGCGCCCCACCCCCACCACTTCGAGTCACGGCGCGCCGGCTCCGAGGTCACCGTCCCTCCCCCTCAGGGCCGGCGACCAGCGCCCGCTCGATGCCGTTCAGGGCTTCCACGAGGCTGTTCGCGGTGGCACGGCGCATCATCGGTGAGCCCAGCCGCGACATCCCGCGCAGGACCTGCCGACTGGTCAACCGCACCTGTGTCCCGCCGTCCGCCGGCTCCAACTCGATCTCGAGGACTGAGCTACGCAGAATGCGATCGAACGGCGTATCGGCCAGTTGCTGCTCCCAGACATAGTGCTTTCCCTGCGCAGAGCTCAGGCAGCGGTAGTCGGCTCGCACCCCACGGCCCTCGGCGGTCTCGAGCACCTTGGTCCACTGGCTGCGCTTGCCGGCCGCTGTTTGCTCGACGTTCTCGACCCGCGTCGTGCGCGGCCACCAGCGGGGCAGGTTGTAGGGGTCGGAGATGAGCGACCAGACAACGTCTCCAGGCGCGTCGATCGTGCGGCGGCGGCTTATCCGCGGCACCTAGCCCGTGAGGCGACGTAGGTCTCGGATCAGTAACAGATGTTTTAGGTGGCTGACTGTTGCGGCGAGGTTCTCGAGGCTCTCCACCGCATCCTTGCGCCGCTGCGGGTTGCGAGAGCGAAGCGACGCCCCGAGCAGCGTCTCCAGCAGGTTGGCCTCGCGATCGGCCGAGGACCGGAAGACGCGCAGGTTGCGGGCCGCGACCCCGAACCGCGCAAGCTCATTGGCGGTGCGAACGATCTCGCGATCGGTCTCGTCGAAGACCGCGGCGCCGTCGCGCTGCTCTGGGACGATCACCCCGAACTCCTCCAGCTCGCGGACCAGCTCCTCCCGCGCCCCGGTCTCCTCGATCAGCTCGTCGACGGTCAGATAGGCATTGGAGCTGTTGACCAGGATCGCCCTGCGCACCGCGCTGCCGGTCGGCCGATCGCCGCTGAGGTCAACGTCGCGCCCGGCCGCCAGCTCCTGACGGATCACCCTCAAGGGCAAAAATTCGTCGCGTTGCATGCGCAGGATGGTGCGCAGACGCTCGACGTCGGACTGGCTGTAGAGGCGGTACCCACCCGCGGTGCGGCGCGGTGAAAGCAGCTTCTGGTTCTCCAGATAGCGGATCTTCGAGATCGAGATGTCGTCGAACTCACTCTGAAGGATCTTGCAGACGGCGCCGATCGTGAGCGCCTTGCGCGGGCGGCTCGCCGAGTCGGGAACCCGCCCACCGCGATCTGAATCGCCTTGCATCCTTTGCCTGGTCGCCATCTATTTCTCCAGGTAGCTGAGCTTGTACTTGCCGATCTGAATCTCGTCACCGTCCTCGAGCCGATGCGACTCGATCCGGCGCCGGTTCACGTAGGTCCCGTTGAGCGAGCCGAGGTCGTCGATGTAGAGGCCGTCACGACGCCTGACCAGCAACGCATGGTTGCGGGAGACGGTCACGTCGTCCAGGAACACGCCAGCGTCGGGGCTGCGCCCGATGCTCACCCGGTCGTCCTCGATCGTGAAGCTCTCGCCGGCCCGGCCGCCGCCGGCCCGGATCACCAGCGCGGCCCCGGCGCGCTCCACCACCTCGTCGATGTCCACCGGCTGCATCTCGCCGGTGTCGTCGACCGTGTAGGTCATCGTGGTCGGCTCCTCGCCGCCCTCCGGGCGGGCGCTCAAATACGCCCCACATTTCTGGCAGTAGTTGGCGCCTTCGGGATTGACGAAGCCGCATTCGGGGCAGTGGACAGCCACTGGCCTCCCCCGGCTCTAGGAGGCGTCCTTGGGCTTGACCGGGCTCTGGGCCTTGCCCGCGAGGATCTCGGTGAGCTGGCGCACGTCGTCGCCGGAGATCAGCGAATCGCCGCGCTCGCGCTTCTGGCGCAGCCTGTTGACCAGCTCGGCGCGCAAAATGTCGATCTTGCCGTGCAGCACGCGGCGCCTGTAGGAGATCTCCTGCTCTTCCTCTGTGAGGCTCTCGATTAGGTCCTTCAGCTCGCTGTCGTCGAGCGCGCCGAGGTCCGGAAATGTTTCCTCCATGTCGGCCAGTATATGCGCGATCTCTGAAGCTTCAAGTGAGGGTTGAAGGTTTATGGAGAATGGGCGGGCGGTTGCGAAACGTCGCCTGGCCCCCGCAGGTCGTGAAACCCCATTCGCGCGTACATCGCCGTCGCCAGCAAACTGGCGATCAGCCCGACGATCAGCAGCGCCTTCGGGACCCATCCGGCGAACACCATGGCGAAGAACATCGAGCCCATGACCGGAAACACCGCGGCTCGCCCCAGCCAGTTGATCTCGAGCTCGATCCCGCGCCGCAGAGCCAGCTGGGCGAGCGCCACGGTGACCAGCTCGCGCCCCGCCAGCACCACCAGCGCCCAGCGTGGCAGCAGGTGAAAATGCCAGCAGACCACAGCGCCGGAGAGGATCGTCAGCCGGTCGACGACGGGGTCCAGCAGCGCTCCCATGCGGCTGTACTGTCCGGTCACCCGGGCGAGCAGGCCGTCGAGGTAGTCGCCGGCGGAGATCAGCCAGAACAGGATCGCGGCCGGGGCGCTACGGCCATCGCCCGAGTCGAATGCGAGGTACAGGAACACCGGGATGCTGGCTAGCCTCACGTAGCCGACCAGGTTGGGAATCGTGAACGGGTTCAACGGCTGGCCGGAACGGGTGGCGCGCGGCGCCGGTGCGGTGCGGTCCAGCCCGAGCAGGCTTCGCAAGCGCCCCTTGCCGAAGGGAGCCCGCTCGCTCACTCCAGGCTCTCGAGAATCTCGCGCGCGCCGGCGGCCGCTTCGCCGACCGCGAGCTTGTGCTCGGCCCCGCTTCGCCGCACCTGCGCTTCGATCATCCCCTCCGCCAGCCCGCGCCGGCCGACGACGAGGCGCAAGGGGCAGCCCAGTAGCTCGGCGTCAGTCAGCTTCTCCCCTGGCCCCGCATCGCGGTCGTCGTAGATCACCTCGGCACCGACATCGCGCAGCTCCTCGTAGAGGCGATCGGCCGCCCCCCTCTCGGGCTCGTCGGCCTTCGCCAGCGAGACGAGATGAATGCTCCACGGCGAGATCGCACGCGGCCAGACGATCCCGCTCTCGTCGGCGCCCTGCTCGACCGCCGCGGCGATCACCCGCGCCGGTCCGATCCCATAGCTACCCATGACGATCGGTTGCTCGCGTCCTTCCTCGTCGAGATAGGTGGCGCCGAGCGGTTCGGAGTAGCGGGTTCCGAGCTTGAAGATGCCGGCGACCTCAATCGCGCGCTCGATCTCGATCGGATGCCCACCGGGGGCGAGGTCGCCCGCCTCGACCTGGCGGATGTCGGCCTCCTCGAAGGGGAAGTCACGTCCGGGCGCGACGCCGGTCAGATGGGCGTCGGCCTTGTTCGCTCCGCAGACGTAGCCCTCGGCCTGGATCGCGGCGTCCTTGATCACCGGAAGCTTGGCGCCGACGGGGCCCACGAAGCCAGCCGGCCCCAGCTCGGCCGCGATCTCCTCCGGATGGGCGGGACGGAAGTCGGCGTCGAGGACGTTGCGCAGCTTCAGCTCGTTGAGGCGGTGGTCCCCGCGCACGAGCGCCAGCACCATGCCGTGCTCCTTCACCACCACCGGCATCGCCTTCAGCAGCGCACCGGGCGGCACCCCGAGCGCGTTCGAGACCTCCTCGACCGTGGTCAAGCCGGGGGTGTCCACCTCCTTGGGCTTCTCGAGCGCCACCGGCAATTGCACCGGTTGCGGATCGGCGGCGGCGACTTCGATGTCGGCCGCATAGCCGGGCGCCAGGGCAACCTCGTTCTCGCCCGCCGCACACGGCGCCATGTAGTCGTGGGCGCCCAGGCCTCCCATCATCCCGACGTCGGACTCGACCCGATACCAGCGCAGCCCGCAGCGATCGAAGATGCCGTCGTAGGCCTCGATGTGGCGCGCATAGCTGCGCTCCAATCCCTCGACGTCGCGGTCGAAGCTGTAGGAATCCTTCATCAGGAACTCGCGCGTGCGCAGGACTCCCGCGCGCGGCCGCGGCTCGTCGCGCTCCTTGGTTTGAAAGTGGTAGAGGATCTTCGGCAGCTCGCGGTAGGAGCGGACCTCGTTGGCGACATGGAAGGTCACGCTCTCCTCATGTGTCATCGCCAGAACCAGCTCCGACCCCTTGCGATCCTCCAGCTTCAGCAGCTCCTCGATCTCGTAGCGCCCGGTGCGCTTCCAGATCTCGGCCGGCTGCAGGACCGGCATCAGCATCTCCTGGCCCCCGATCGCGTCGATCTCCTCACGGATGATCCCTTCGACCTTGCGGTGCGCTCGCCAACCGGCCGGCAGGAAGGTCCACAGGCCCGCCGCGACCTGGCGGATAAGCCCGGCCCGCGCCATCAGCTTGTGCGAGGTCGCCTCGGCGTCGGCGGGCGCCTCCTTGAGGGTGGGCCAGAACAGCTCCGTGGCGCGCGACATGGCGTCGTACGGTAACTGCCAGGGCCGCCGCCGAGCAGCGCGTGCTAGACATCACGGCGCGCAGGGCCCGCGACCTGCGGCGGCGCAGCCGAAGCGTTTCGTTTGCGGACGGGTTTTAGCCTCGATGAGCGCACAGCAAGGGCAGACGACCACGGCGGCAATCCGCATCGTCTCCCTCGCCGCAACGCTGGCCGTTGCGCTGGCGATGATCGCGGCCCCACCGAGGGCGGCGGCTTCGAGCGACCAGTTCACCGTCCTTGACCCCACCCCCTCGCTTCTGAACGGTGAGAGCGCTGCTCGGCGCTCGGACATCCTCGACCGCTTGCAGGCATTGGGCGTCGACTCGGTGCGGATCCAGGTTCAGTGGCGCGTCCTCGCCCCCGCCCCCGAGAGCACGACCAAGCCGGCGGACTTCGACGGCTCCGACCCGGGCGATTATCCAAACCACGCGTTCGACGTTCTGGACACCATCGTGCGTGGCATCCAGGCCCGCAGCATGGACGCGCTGCTTGTGCCGACCGGCCCGATCCCCGACTGGGCGAGCTCGACCGGCCGCGGGAGCCTCTTCGATCCCGACCCCGACGAGTTCGAGCAGTTCGTGCAGGCGCTCGGCGAGCGCTACGACGGGACCTGCGTGCCGCCCAAGTGCGCGGGCGGACCGGACGGCGAGGCGCTGCCGCGAGTCGACCAATGGTCTGTCTACAACGAGCCCAACCTGAAGACGTTTCTACGCCCCCAGCGAACCCTCGACGGCCGCACCGTCTCAGGCCTCATCTACCGCCGATTGTTCCTGGCGGCGCAGCGCGCCCTCGCCGACACCGGACACAAGAAGGACCTCCTTCTGATCGGGGAGACCGCCCCGAGCCGGGGGAGCGCCTCGACGGATCCGCTGAAGTTCCTGCGCCAGGTCTTCTGCCTCTCCCGCGACTACCGCCTCGTCCGCGGCTGCCAGCCGATCGAGGCCGATGGTTGGGCCCACCATCCATACAACCCACACATTCCGCCCTGGGAGGCTCCGAAGCAGGCTCATCGCTCGATCATCTCGATCGGCTCCATGGACCGACTGGTGCACGCATTGCGCTTGGCCGCTCGAGCCGGCGCAACCGTGCAGCGGCTCCCCGTCTACGTGACCGAGTACGGGATCGAAAGCTATCCGCAGGGCGGCTTCGGGGTCAGCCCTCAGAGACAGGCCGAGTTCCTGGGCGATGCCGAGTACCTGCTCTATCGCAACCCGTGGGTGAGCTCGTTCGCCCAGTACCTGCTCGACGACGATCGCAACCCGCGCGAGCTGCTCTCCTTCCAGACCGGGCTGCGGTTCGCCAACGGCTTTCCGAAGCCGTCCTATGACGCCTTTCCGATCACCCTTGTGGCGCGCCAGCGAAAGCAGGGTGGCGTGGAGATCTGGGGCCACGTGCGGCCCGGCCAGGGTCCCTACCAGGTGGAGGTCCGCTTCAGAGACGGCGACGCCGGCACCGGCCAGGCGCTGCTTGACCTGCAGACCGACCGCGCCGGCTACTTCGACTTTGGCTCACAGTTCGTGCAGGGCCGCGAGTGGCAGGCGACCGCTCAGCTGCCCGACGGTTCGGTGCTCCAGGGGCCTTTCGTGCGCTCTTACCGCTTTTGATAGGCGCCGATAGCTGCCCGGCGACACTCCCGCCCGGGAGGTTTGCTAGAAAGCCCGATCCGCCCGCCGGTCCCCATTCGGCGCAGGCCGTAGCCGGGGCCGAAACTTCTCGGCGACTGACAGGTTCTTTCTGCGATGCGCACAGACACTTCGCAACGAATTCGAACGTCCCGAAGGCCAATCGTCGGCCGTCACCGGCTGCTCGCCCTGGCGGCCACCGTCGCACTTGCTGCGTCGCTCGCAACCGTGCCAGCAGCTTCGGCCTCACGCAGCGAGACGACGCTTTTCGATCTCGGCGGTGCGGCGCTGGATGTTTCTGCCGAGGGGCGGGCCAAGCAGCTCGACGAGCTGCAGGACCTTGGTGTCGACACGGTGCGCGTGATCGTCGCCTGGCGACAGATCGCACCCGAGCCCAATTCCCCAACCAAGCCGACCTTCGATGCGACGGATCCGGCGGCATACCCCCAGCAGTGGAACGCCCTAGACGACCTGGTCAGCGGCGCCCGGTCCCGCGGCCTGAGTGTCCTGCTCACCCCCAGCACCCCGGTCCCCGACTGGGCCAGCTCCGCGCACGAGCAGTTCACCGACCCCAATCCGTCCGACTTTCAGCAGTTCGTGCAGGCGCTCGGCACCCGCTACAGCGGCAACTACTCCCCGCCCCCCGCCCTGCCGACAGACCCGCCGAATCCGGTCCTGCCGCGGGTCGATCACTGGTCGGTGCTCAACGAGGCCAATCTGACCCTGTTCCTGAAGCCACAGCTGCGGCACGGCAAGTCGGTCTCCGGGAGGATCTATCGCGAGCTCTTCCTCGCCGCCCAGCGCGGCCTGGAGGCCAGCGGCCACACAAACGACACGCTGCTGATCGGCGAGACCTCTCCGGGCTCCGGGCGCAAGGGCACCGATCCGATCACCTTCCTGCGCGGCGTCTTCTGCCTCAACGCCAAGTTCAAGCGCATGGGCGGCTGCGCGCCGATCAACGCCGATGGGTGGGCACAGCATCCCTATGACCCGTTCGACGCGCCCTTCGAGTCCTCGCACAACCTGATCAACCTCGACACGATCGACGAGCTGGCCACAGCGCTGAAAAAGGCCCGCTCCGCCGGTGCTACTACGCGCAAGCTGCCGATCTACGTCACCGAGTACGGCATCGAGAGCGTCCCCGACCGCAGGTACGGGGTCAGCCAGCTCCAGCAGGCCGAGTACATCGCGATCTCGGAGTACCTGATGTACCGCAACCCCACGATCCGCAGCTTCGGGCAGTACCTGATGCAGGACGACATCGGCAATGCCCAGGTGAACTTCCAGACCGGGCTTCGCTTCTCCGACGGCCGCAAGAAGATCTCCTACGACGCCTTCCCGATCGCCCTGGTGGCGCAGCGTCCCAGTGAGAAGCGCAACAAGATCACGATCTGGGGGCACGTACGGCCCAAGGGGGCCCCGTTCACGGTGACCGTCAAGGCGAGAGGGCCCGGTGCCGCCCACAGGCTGAAGACGATTCACACCAGCGCCAACGGCTACTTCCAATTCCGCACCACCTTCCGCCAAGGGCGCCGGTACAGTGCCTCGACCCGTCTCCCGGACGGAACCGAGTTGACCGGCCCATTCGTGCGCGTCTACGTCTTCAAGTGACATGCGTCGCCCCTGGCTGTTAGCCGCGGCCCTTGCCGTGGCCGCGGTGGGGGTCGCCGCCGTGGCGCTGATCCGCGACCGCTCGTCCGCGGAGGCGAACCCGCCCGGCTTCCCCGACAACCCGCAGGGGCGAAAGCCGTTGATCTTCGACGTCGGGCTGCTCGCCGGCTCCGATCCAAAAAGCGCGCTGACACAAGCCCACGCGCTCGGAGCCGACGCGATTCGTGTGCTGGTTCCCTGGAACCTTGTTGCTCCGATCCACCGGCCCGGAGACTTCAACCCGGCGGACCCCGCCGCCCACAACTACAACTTCAGCTCATTCGACACCGCGCTGCGGGAAATTCACGACTTCGGGATGAAGATCCTGCTGTCACCGACCGGGCCAGCCCCGGCGTGGGCGGCGAAGCCGGGCAGCGCTGGCCTGGTCGACCCGGACCCCGGGCAATTCGAACAGTTCGTATCCGCGCTGGCGAAGCGTTATGACGGGCGATTCGGTGGCTCGGGGAAAGCATCCCCCCTGCCGAAGGCGGACCTCTGGGCGATCTGGAACGAGCCCAACCTGTCGATCTTCCTACAACCTCAGAATCGCAACGGCAGACCGTACTCGCCGCTGCTGTACCGCAAGCTCTACCTGGCGGCGCAAACTGCGATCCACGACCAGCAACCGTCGGCGCCGATCTTGATCGGCGAGACCGCGCCCACCGGCGGCGAGAACTCGACCGACCCCCTCACCTTCACACGCCAGACGCTCTGCCTCAACGGCGACTTCGAGCCGTTGCCCCACTGTCCGCAGCCGGATGAGAAGGTCGATGCGGTCGGCTGGTCCACCCACCCCTATCCGCTGGTCGGTCAGGCGCCGTTCGAGCCGGTCACGAACCCCCACTTCGTGACCATGAGCTCGCTGAGCGCGCTCGAGTCGACGCTGGACGGAGCTGCGCGCGCAGGGGCGATCCCGTCCGACTTTCCCGTCTACATCACCGAGTTCGGGGTTCAAAGCTACCCCGACCCCAACGCGGTGAGCCTCCAGCAGCAGGCCGCTGACATCGGAATCGCCGAGAACTTCGCTTACCAGGACCCGCGTGTCGCCACCTTCGCCCAGTACCTGTTGAGCGACGACAGCCCCGGGGCGGTCCCCGGTCAGGTCTACGGCGGGTTCGAGTCAGGGTTGCGGTTCTTCGCCGGCCGCAAGAAGCCGTCCTACGACGCGTTCCGCCTGCCACTCGCCGTGCAGAGGCTCGGCGACAGCGTCTCGTTCTGGGGCATCGTGCAGCCCTATCCGCACCCCACGACGGTGACGATTCGCTACCGCAACCCTGGCCGGCCGCCCAGGGAGCTGCAGAAGGTAGACACCGACTCAGCCGGCGTCTACACGACCACCTACGGCGACACCTCGGGCCGCAGATGGCAGGTCGTGTGGCGCTCGCCAGTCGACCACCACACGTACCACAGCCCCTGGATCAGCTCCTACGAGTACGCGGCGCCGGCACCTGGATAATTGCGGCGGCTTCGCCGCCTGACAGGTGGGACTGGCCGGTGCCGTAAGGCGCCGGCACAGGCATGTCAGCCGGCAGAGCCGGCGCAAGGATGTGGCCGGCGCGCAACGCGCCGGCAAACATCAATTAGGCGCGGGTGAAGCGGCGTCCGGCGGTCGGCGAGGCTTCCTCGTCGAGCAGCACCCGGTCGGACTCGCCCTGCTCGGCCGCCTCGGCCTCCATCTTGGCGATCCGCTCCGGAGTCAACTCGTCGGCGTTCTCCTCCTCGATCTTGGCCAGCCATTCGGCGCCCTCCTGCGCCTCGGTCTCGTCGGCCTCGACCTTCCCACGGTCCAGCGAGCGGTCGATCTCGGCGAAGAGCGCATCAACGAGCTGCGCCTGCGGGACCTTCCGCAGCGGCTTGCCTTGGGAGAAGATCAGCCCCTCGTCCTTGGCCCCGGTGATGCCGAAGTCCGCGTGCGAGGCTTCGCCGATCCCGTTCACGGCGCAACCCAGGACCGCCACCTCGATTGGCTCCGTATAGGCCTCGAGGCGCTGCTCGATCTCGGCGACAACCGTGTCCATGTCGAACTGAAGCCGCCCGCAGGTCGGGCAGGCGATCAGCACCGGGCCTCGCTGGCGCAGGTGCAGCGCCTTGAGGATCTCCCAGGCGACCTTGACCTCCTCCTCGGCGTGGAAGGTGGAGAGGCTGATCCGGATCGTGTCCCCTACCCCGTCGGCGAGCAGTGTCCCCAGCCCGACCGCCGACTTCAGCGACCCCGACCACTTGGTGCCCGCCTCGGTGATCCCGAGATGGATCGGATAGGGGATCTTCTCGGCCAGAAGCCGGTTGGCGGCGATCGTGTTCGGCACGTTGGTCGACTTGATCGAGACCTTGAAGTTCTCGAAGTCGAGGCCCTCCATCAGCTCGACGAACTCGACCGCCGCCGCGACCAGTGCCTCGACCGGCTCCGACCGCTCCAGCTCGTGCAGGTGCTTGGGCAGCGAGCCCGAGTTGACGCCGATTCGCATCGGGACGCCCGCCGCCGTCGCCTTGGCGGCAACCTCGGCGACCTTGTCGCGGCCGCCGATGTTGCCGGGGTTGAGCCGGATGCAGTCGGCACCGGCGTCGATCGCCTTCAGCGCCAGGGTGTGGTTGAAATGGATATCGGCGATCACCGGGATCGGCGACTGCTTGACGATCGTCCTCAGCGCCTCGACGTCCTTGTCGCGCGGAACCGCGACCCGAACGATGTCGGCGCCCGCCTCGGCGACGGTGCGGATCTGCTCCATCGTCGCCTCGAGGTTGGCGGTCTCGGTCTTGGTCATCGTCTGCACGACGACCGGCGCGCCGCCGCCGATCGGCACGTCGCGGACGAATATCTGGCGCTTCGAGGCCATGCGTCAAGGGTACCTGGGGTGCCTCGCGCCCCTTGTGAACCTTTCCGGGGTGCAATACGAATTACGCCTGCAGGGATGAGGAGATTCCGCACAACGGGGATGCTGGCGCTCGTCGCGCTCGTCGCGTGCGGGCTGCTCGTTGCGCCCGCCCAGGCGAGCTTTCACCTGATCAAGATCCGCGAAGTCTTCATCGGGACGGTCGCCGACCCCAGCTCGGCGTTCATCGAGCTACAGATGACGACGTCCGGTCAGAATCTGGTCAGCGGGCACCCGATCGATATCTATTCGAGTTCTGGTGTGCCGTCAGCCTACCCCCTGCCGAACGGTGTCCCCAACGGCGGGGACCAGCGCACAGTCCTGATCGGGGATGCGGGTGTGGCGGGCGCCGACGAGGTGATCTTGGGAATCGGCACGGCCCTTCAGGCTGCGGCCGGCGGCGGTGCCGTCTGCTGGCGGGACGGCGTTCCACCCGACTGCGTCTCCTGGGGCACCTTCCCCTTTTCGTTGCCAGCGCCGGGCGCGGGCACCCCTGTGCTTCCGGCCGGGGGATTCCTGATGGCTCCTCGATCACCCGCTCGATTGCGCCCAACTGCCCGACGCTGCTCGAGGATGCCGACGACACCAATAACAGCGCCGCCGACTTCTCACAGACCACGCCTGCGCCCCGCAGCAACGCGGTCGCGCCGACCGAGAAGTCCTGCGCCGGCGGTAGCAACGGCGCTCCGAATACAAAGATCAAGAAGCGGCCGAAGAACCGCAGCGAGGACACCTCTCCCACTTTTAAGTTCAAGTCCACAGAGGCGGGCTCGAAGTTCAAGTGCAAGCTCGACCGCAAGAAGTTCCACAAGTGCAAGTCGCCGAAGACCTTCCACGGCCTCGATCCGGGCAAGCACACCTTCAAGGTCGAGGCGATCGACGCCGACGGCAACGTCGACAAGTCCCCCGCCAAGGACAAGTTCAAGGTTCTGGGCTGAGCGCGCGCCTGAGCTAGGGCGAGAGCCGCTCGATCGACCAACTACCGTCGCCTTCGCGGCGATAGCGGAAGCGGTCGTGAAGCCGCGCCTCGCCCTGCTGCCAGAACTCGATCTGGTCCGGAATGACGCGGAAGCCGCCCCAGTGCGGTGGGCGCTCGATGTCTCGGCCCTCGAAGCGGTGCGATTCGGCCTCCACCTGGTGCGTCAGTTCTGTTCGGTCGCTCAGGGGCATGCTCTGCTCTGACGCCCAGGCCCCGAGCTGGGCCTCGCGGGGGCGGGTGGCGAAGTATGCGTCGGACTCTGCCTCCTCGAGCCGCGTGACCGGACCCGCGATCCTCACCTGCCTGCCAAGCTCCCGCCACCAGAAGGCGAGCGCGGCGCGGGGGTTCGCGTCGAGCTGGTCGCCCTTCTCGCTTCGATAGTCGGTGAAGAAGTCAAACCCCTCGGGGCCCAACGCCTTCAGCAGGACGAATCGCACCGCCGGCGTCCCGCTCGCGTCGACGGTGGCAAGGGCCATCGCTTCCGCGAGAGGCGCTGCGCGCGTTGCCGCCTCGAACCAGCGTCCGAACTGCTCGATCGGGTCCGCGGCGAGGTCCTCTCGGCGCAGCGACCCCTCGAAGTCGGCCATCAACTCCCGCTGGTGCGGGCGAGCTCCTCACGCCCCGACCAGGCCTCCAACAGCCATCCGAGGTGGTAGGGACGCATTGCCCGGGTCACCTCCAGCTCCTCAGGGTCGGCGAGCCGTGGCGACCCGTGCAGGTAGGTGGCGGCCGCGTTGCGAGCCTGACGGGCGCGGGCGAAGCGCGGCTTGCGGCGGATCGAGCGGTAGATCATCTCCGCCTCGCGATCGAACATCTTCACGCCGAGCTCGTTGTTGCCGTAGTTCCAGTCGAGGCTTCGCACAGCAACTTCGCGGAAGCGGGACTCGCCGGTCGCCTCTGTGAGGCCGTGCATCCCGATCATCGCCATCGAGTCCTGATGGACCGAGTAGAGCTCGTAGGGCTCGACCACGGTGCCCCTGACCGGGTCGTAGATCCATGGCCAGGCACCGTTCGGCATCTGGTTCTCCAGTAGCAGACCGCCGATCGAGCGGGCCGCGTCGCGGGCGTCATCGTCATCACGAATCCGGGCCAGCTGGCTGAGTGCGAGGACCGAAAAGATCTGGTCGGCGAAGTGCGGCAGGCGCTTGCGGCGGCCGCGCAGGACGTGGGTGACCAACCCGTCCCGGGGTCGGCGCTTTTCGACCAGTTGCTCCCGGCACTCGGCGAGGATCGGCTCCCCCGCTCCCAGGTTGCCCCGCGCGCCCGCCTCGGTGAGCCCGGTGACGATCCAGGCGACCTCCATGCTGTGCAGGCCGTCGAGGTCGCTTTCGGTGAGCTTCGCTTTCAACGCTCCGACCAACTCGCCCACCGCGTCTCCTTCGCTTCGTGACTCGGCCCACAGCGCGAGTCCAAGGTCTCCCGGCGTCAGCTCGGGGGAGTTGAGCTCGGAGAGCACGCGGCTGCGCAAGGCGCCGAGGTGGAACGGATTCTCGAGGCCGTGCTCCTCGGCGCGCAGAAGGCCGAGCAGGACGATCAGCGTGTAGCGCAGCGAGCGTCCCTCGGGCCTGCCCTCCCCCGCCCGCAGCTCGTGGCAGAAGACGCCGTCGGCGAGCTGCATCGAGGGGAGTCGGCGCAGCGCGAAGCGCTCCAGCTCGCGTACCTGCTCGACGCGGTCGGTCCTCGCCGTCTCCACCCCGTCGCTCATGCGACCCTCGCCTCGGCGAGCAGCTCGGGCGGGTAGATCGTCGACCCTTCACCCAGCATCTGCTCGAACTGGGCCAGCAACTCGGGAAGCGTCTGAGCGAGCACCTCCCCACGCCCCAAGGTCACCGAGCGCATCCCCCCTCCGATCAGCCTCGTCCGCACCTGCGCCTCCAGCGGAGGGTTGTTGTCGATTCGCTCCACCGTCACGCGCGGATCATGGACCAGGGTGTGGACGACGACTGCCTCGCCATTCGCGTCGACGCAGCGGGCCCCGATTCGCTGTGGCCAGAAGACCTCGATCGGGTAGGGAGGCTCGCGCAGGCACTCGTAGGCGTGGTACATCGTGATCGCTCCCACCCCGGAGCCGAAGTAGACCTGCTGGGCGCCGCGCTCGATCAGCGTCGCATACGGGGTTCCGGCGCCAAACGGCGTCTGGGCCAGCTCGTGGCCCGCCACGACCTCCTCGGCGCCCGGTCCGCGGGCGCAGACCGAATGGGTCGGGTGCAGGCTGCGCCAGACTCCCTCCGAGGTTCGAAATCGCTCGCTGATCGCCCCCATCCTCGACGGCGTTTTGAGCAGGTCGAAGACGGGGTCCTCGCGCAGATACTCGAGCGCCGGACGGTCGAGCGGGAAGGCGGGCATCGCGATCAGGCCATCGGGGCCGAGCACCTGGGCGAATGCCTCGATCACCGCGTCGGGTCCGCCCTCGATCGTCCCGAACGAGGACATCCCCGCCTGCACGAAGACCGCGTCGCCCTGCCCCAGGCCCACCTCACGGAGGGCCGCCTCGATCTGAGGGCACTCGATCCTCACCGGATGCAGGCGCTCACGAGCCCGGTAGCGGGCGCTGCGATAGCGCTTGCGGGCCGCCCGCAAGGAGCCGAGCACGGGTTGAGGGAGGCACCTCAGGAGCTTCCTCATGCCCCGAAGGCTAAAGACCGGGCGGGCGGTTGCTCAGTTCTCGACTTCAGCCGCAGCGGCGGGCTCGACGTCGCGAGGCTCGTCGAGATCGATCTCGCGCGGGCGGCCGATGAAGAAGCCCTGGGCGTAGTCGACGCCGAGTCGCTTGAGGATCTCCAACGTCAATCCGTCCTCGACTCCAACCGCGGCCGTCTTGCGGCCCAGCTTTGCGGCCAGGTCGACGATGCATCCCATCACGTGGTAGTCGTCGAGGCTGCGTGGGAGGTCGCCCACGAACTCGCGACCGACCTTGATCATCTGGGCCGGCAGGTGCTTGACGAATACCAGCGAGGCGAAGCCGACTCCGAACTCGTCGATCGCGAGGTCGCACCCGATCTGGGTCAGGCGGACTGCAAGCCCCTTGGCGGCCTCGAGATCGGTGCCGGCGCTGTTCTCGGAGACCTCGAAGGTGAGGTTGCGCGGGTCGAGTCCGTCCTGGACCGCCTTCTCGACCCGCTCGGTGAGGCTGGGGTCGGTGAGCGAGTGGGCCGAAAGGTTGACCGCCACCCGCCGGCCGCGGGCCGCCAGGTCAATCCCCTTGCCGACCATCATCGCGTCGATCTCCAGGGAGAGGCCGAACGCCTCCGCCGTGGGCAGGAAGGCGAACGGCGCGACCAGCTGACCGTCGCGCATCTTCACCCGGGCCAGCAGCTCTTCGCTGGCGACGGCGCCGGTCCTAAGATCCTGGATCGGCTGCGAGAAGACGACGAAGCGATCGTGCTCGATCGCCGAGCGCACCTGCTCGACCGAGAGGGTCGCGGGCTCCTCGCGTTCGACCGCGGGCGCGGCCTCAAGCTCAGCGGGCTCGCCGCCTGATGTGGCGTGCACTTCCATCATGCGATTTATCGTCAGCCTGCACGCACCAGGCAAGCAGGGAGAGCGGACGCCCAGAAACGTGGCAATGGTGCCTGGACGGATGTATCAGCGCCTGGCTTCTGGCTAGCGTGGCGCTGCGTACAGGCCCTCGATCTGGGCCTCGTATTTCTCGACGATCGGCCTACGCTTTAACTTCATCGTCGGGGTCAGTTCGTCGGCCCCGGGCAGCCACTCGCCGGGCAGGACCTCGAACTTCTTGATCTGCTCGACCCGCGACATCTTCGAGTTGGCCTCCTCGACGCCCTCCTGGAGCACCGCGATCGTCTTCGGGTCCCGCGCCAGGTCCTCCAGAGACGATCCTTCGAGCCCGTTGTTTGCCGCCCAGCTCGGCGCGTAGTCGGGGTCGAGCACGATCAGCGCCACGTTGTAGGGGCGAGCGTCGCCGATCGCGATGCACTGACCGACCAGCGGGGTCGCCGCCTTCAGCTTCGACTCGATGTTGACCGGAGACATGTTCTTGCCGGCCGCGTTGATGATCAGCTCCTTCTTGCGATCGATGATCTTCAGGTAGCCGTCCTCGTCGAGCTCGCCGATGTCGCCGGTCAGCAGCCAGCCCTCGGGGTCGATCGCCTCGGCGGTCTTCTCCGGCATGTTGCGATAGCCGGGCATCACCGAGTCGCCTCGGACCAGCACCTCGCCGTCCTCGGCCAGCTTGATCTCGACCCCCGGCAGGGGCGGCCCGACCGTGCCCAGCTTGATCCGATCCGGTGGGTTGCAGGTCGCCGTGCCGCAGGTCTCCGACATTCCCCAAAGCTCGCCGATCGGGATCCCGATCGCGTGGAAGAACTCGAGCACCTCGAGCGATGTCGGGGCGGCGCCGACGTTTACCGCCACCGCCTCGTCGAGGCCCAGGGCCGCGCGCAGGTTGGAGAACATCTCCCGATCCGCCTTCTCGACGGCGGCTGTCAACTCCGCCGACACGTCCTCGCCAGCCTGCTCGGCCCGCAGTTTGGCGTGCGCCGCCTCGAGCCCCTTCTCGGCGGCGGCTCGCTGCTCGTCGGGGAGCTTGGCGAAGTTTGCCTCCAGGCCAGCCTTGAGCTTCTCCCAGATCCGCGGTACGGCGAAGAACCAGGTCGGGCGCACCTGGGGCAGGAACTCGATGATCTTGCGGGGGTCGGGACAGATCTCGACCGTAAGACCTCGAATCACGGGCAGGTAGTAGTGGGCGCCGCGCTCGGCGATGTGGGCGGCGGGAAGCCAGGAGATGATCTTGCCGCCGGTCTCCGGGAACGGCACGATGCTGTCGACCGAGGTGGTGAGGCTCATCAGGTTGCGGTGGGTGAGCTGGACCCCCTTCGGCGGCCCGGTGGTCCCCGATGTGTAGATCAGGGTCAGCAGGTCGTCGAGGCCGACATGGGAAGCCGCGTGGGCCGGGTCGAAGTCCGGGGCGGCGGACTCGATCTGCTCCAGGGTGGTCGTGCCACCATCGCCGTCGATCACGACCAGGTGCTCGAGCTGCGGCAGGTCCTTGCGCGCCGCCTCGAATTGCTCCAGGAAGACGGTTTCGACAATCCCAACCCTGGCGCCGGCGTCGCCTGTTGCATATGCGATCTGCTCGGGCGAGGAGGTCGGATAGATCGAGAAAGGGACCGCGCCGAGCGCCACGGCGCCGAGGTCGCAGGGGATGAATTCGGGGCGGTTGTTGAGCATCATCGCCACCGTGTCGCCCTTGCCGACCCCCAAGCCGGCCAGCCCGCCTGCGATCGCGTCGACTCGCCTGTGAAGGTCATTCCAGCTGATCGAGTAGTCGTCGGGCGCCACGATCGCCGTGTCGTCGCCCAGGCGCTCGACCGTGGCCAGAAACGCCTCGTAGAGGTTCCTCGCCGGCGGCTCCGTTAAAGGCCCGCCGCTCGCGTAGCGTTCAGCGGTGGTTACTTCCACTTCTCTCCTCCGGCGCGAACGCTACCGCACGGATCGCGAATCGGCGGGCGCTCGGAGCCCAGGAAGCAGGGCGCTCAACGGACGTGGAAACCCCCATGGGTGAGGCGGTGGATGTCGTTGGTGAAGCCGATCACGAAGAGCATGATCACCAGCAGGAAGCCGACCACACCCGCCCGCTCCATGACGCTGAACGGGACCGGCGAGCCTCGCACCTTCTCGACCAGGCTCCAGAAGATGTGGCCGCCGTCGAGGGGCAGAAAGGGGAACAGGTTGATGAGGCCGAGCGAGAGGCTGACAATGGCCAGGAGTGTCAGCGCTTCGCGGGCGCCAAAGCCAATCGCCTGCTGGGTGACGTCGGTGGTACCGACGATGCCCGAGACCTGCTTGCGCTGCTCGGGCTCGAAGATCCGCGCGATTGCACTGACGGTTTTCGAGGTGACGAACCACATGTCGTCCGCGGCACTGCGCCCGGCCCCTGCGACGCTGAGATTCGCCGGTGTCGATCCGTAGGCAAAGCCGATCCGCGTCCGCTTCACGTCCGGGTCATACCTGGGCGTGATGAACAGCGTGTGGACCTGCCCATCGCGCGAGATCGTCAGCTTCACCGGCGTTTTCGCCCTGCACCCGTCGGTCTGCTTGCCGGGGCACTTGTGGCTGGCGACGTTATGACCGAAGCGGGTCAGTCGGGTATCGGTCGCGACCCCCGGAAAGCGCTTGCCGTCGATCGCGATGATCCTGTCGCCGGGCTTCAGATGCGCTGCGGCGGGACTGCCGGGATCGATCTGGCCGACGCTGTTGTTGATGTCGCTGGTGCTGAAGGCGAGCACGAAGAAAATCAGGAAGGCGAGCGCGATGTTGACCGCGGGACCGGCGCCGATGACGAGGATCCGCTTCCAGACCGGCTGGTGGTAGTAGCCCCGCGGGGCTACGTCGGGGGGCAGCTCCTCGTCGGGGTTCATGCCGGTGATCTTCACGAACCCCCCCGCGGGGATGGCCCCGATTCCGTACTCGGTCTCGCCGCGCTTGATCGAAACCAGTTTCGGCGGGAAGAAAAGGAAGAAGCGCTCGACCCGCATCCCGACCGATTTCGCGGCCACGAAGTGACCGGCCTCGTGGAGGACGATCAATAGGGTGAAGCCGAGGATCGCGAGTACCCAGCTCATGCGACCGCCATCTCCTCGATCAGGCCGGCGGAGCGCCGGCGCGCCTCCTCGTCGACCGCGAACAGCTCCTCGAAGTGCGAGACCGGTTCGGCCGGCATCTCGTCCAGCATCCGCTCGACGACCTCCCCGATGCCGGTGAATCGCAGGCGACCGTCGAGGAATGCGGCGACGGCGACTTCGTCGACCGCGTTGAGCAGACAGGGAGCGGTGCCACCGGCCTCCCCCGCCTCGCGCGCCAGCCGCAGACACGGGAACGAGTCGAGATCGGGCGGCTCAAAGGTCAGCTCGCCGGCTGTCGCCAGGTCGAGCGCCGGCACTTCGGTGTCAGCCCGCTGAGGGAAGTGCAGCGCGTAGGAGATCGGCACCCGCATGTCGGGGTAGCCGAGGTGGGCGAGCGAGGCGCCGTCGTTGAGGTGGACCAATGAATGGACGATCGATTGCGGGTGCACGACGACTTCGATCTGCTCGTAAGGGACCCCGAACAGATGGTGCGCCTCGATCGTCTCGAAGCCCTTGTTCATCAGGGTGGCGGAGTCGACTGTGATCCTTCCCCCCATGTCCCAGGTCGGGTGGTCGAGTGCCTCCTCGCGGGTCACCGCGTCGAGGTCGGTGCGTCCCCGGAACGGCCCGCCCGACGCGGTGATCACCAGCCGCTCCACCGTTCCCGGCGGCTCGGCGCCGATCAGCTGGAACAGAGCCGAGTGCTCGGAGTCGACCGGCAAGAGCCTCGCGCCGGTTCCCTCGGCAAGCGCGGTAACCAGCTCGCCGCCGATCACCAGGCTCTCCTTGTTCGCCAGCGCGACGTCGATGCCCTCGGAGAGCGCCACTATGGTCGGGCCGAGGCCCGCGGCGCCGACGATGCCGTTGAGCACCAGGTCGGCGCCAGATGTCGCAATCAGCTCGCGAATCCCGTCCTCGCCGGCCAGGACCTTGCCGTTCCATGCCTGCTTCGCCTGCGCCGCCGCCCCGGTGTCAACCAGGGCGACCGCCGCAACGCCGTGCTCGCGCGCCTGCTCCAGCGCCTGTCCCCAGCTCGATTCGGCGGCCAAGCCGACCACGGATAGCTCGTCGCTCGCGGCGACTATTTCGAGCGCCTGGGTGCCGATCGACCCCGTGCAGCCGAGGATCACGACCTTCTTCATGTCAGGAAGGGTAGGGAGCGACGCGCCCGGGGCTGTTCAGGCCGCAGTGTCGAGGGCAAGCTGTTGCGGGTGCAGGCCACCCCACGGTGTTGTGGAGAGCGTCCGACGCCGCCGCTCGAGCACCTCGGCGTAGGTGCCGTGGGTCGAGCCCCGAGCCGGCGTGTCGATGATCCCGTACGCCTGGCGCATCGCCTCCTTCAGCGTCCGCCGGAAAAGCTGTCCGTGCCAGCTCCGACCGTGGCGACCAACCGAGATGTGGACCAGCTCGTGGAGCAGCGTCTCCTGCGCGTCGCCTGGCCGAATCTCCGGATACGCAGTCACCGAGATGCGCCGCTCGGCAGGCACCGCGAACCCGAGGTTGCGGCGGGGGCGCGCAGATGCGCGACGCACGGCCAGCGTCGGGAGGCTGCGCGCCAGCGAGCCCCGGCTGCCGCCGAAGACCGGGAGAGTGCAAAGCCATCGCATCTCCCGATCAAGGTCTAGCCCGGCGACTTGGTAATAGGTCGCCGGGCGCCGCGGCCTTGCGCGCTTTGAGGCTCGCATCGCGCTCTTGATCCTGCCGGCTGGAGCGGCGTCAAGTGACTTGCGGCGGCTTCGCCGCCTGACACTGGTGTTGGGCCGGTGCCTGGAGGCGCCGGCACATGCATGTCAGGCTGCGCAGCAGCCGCAAATCAGTACACGAACGCGACCGACAGGTAGTAGCCGATCACGACCGCGAACAGGACCGCGTCGAGGCGGTCGAGCAGGCCGCCGTGGGGACCGAAGATGCTGCCCGTGTCCTTGATCCCGAGGTCGCGCTTGACCAATGACTCGAAGAGGTCGCCGACCGGCGCCAGCGCCGCGACGCAGGCGCCCATGATCAGGGCGTCGGTTCCATTGAGCCAATCCTGGTAGAGCCCGGCGAACCAGAACGCCATCGTGCCGATCACGAAGCCGCCGATCAGTCCCTCCAGCGTCTTGTTCGGCGACAGCCGCGGAGCAATGCGCCGCCTGCCGAACAGGCGGCCGGTCGCATAGGCGGCGGTATCGGTGGCGAAGGTCCCGACCAGGACGTCGATCAGCAGCGCCCCGCCGTGGCTCGGGAGGTCACGCAGAAGCACGGCGTGAACGAGCGGCAATCCGATCCAGACGATCCCAAGCAGCGTCACCGCCATCGAGACGGTCACGCCCTCGCGGTGATCGCGATTGGCGCCGAAAAGGAACAGGAGCGGGAACGAGGCGACGGCGACCATCAGCACCTGAAAGGAATTGCCGTAGTGCGCGGCGACGATCAACGCCGGCACGGCCGCAAAGCCCGCGACCTGCACCGGGCGCATCGACTGCGCCATCAGGAAGTACTCGCGAAGCCCGATCACCCCAAGCATCACCATCGCCGCCATGAACACGACGCCGCCCAGCGCCGTGATCGCGATCGCGAAGACGATCCACGGGATCGCCACCAGGATTCGCTTGACCGTCTCCCCGCTGGGCCCACGGCGGCGGCGGCGCTCGGGCTGTGGCTCCGGCGGCGCCTCCGGTCCGAACGGCTCCATCTCCAGCGATTCGGGGTCGTCGCCGAAGATCGGCTCTACCGAGCGGCTGTCGCCGCCGAAGATCCGGTCGGCGTCTTCGAAGAAGCGCCCACGCTTGCGTCCTTCTTGCTCGCCGGACTCCATCGGCCTTACCTCGCGCCGAAGCGCCGCTGACGCGCGTCGAACTCCTCCACACAGGCGGCAAACGCCTCACGGTCGAAGTCCGGCCACAGCTCGTCGCGGAACACCAGCTCGGAATAGGCGCACTGCCAGAGCAGGTAGTTGGAGAGCCGCTGTTCGCCGCTGGTCCTTATGAGCAGGTCGGGGTCGTGCATGTCGGGGGCGTACAGATGACCCCGGAACTCCTCTTCGGTTGCGCCCTGAAAGCTTCGCGCCGCGTCGACGATCTCCGCCCTGCCGCCGTAGTTGAAGGCGACGAACAGGGTGATCCGATCATTCCCCTCGGTCTCATTCTGCGCCCAATCCATGCGCTCGATCAGCTCAGGCGAGATTCCGTCCCGGCGCCCGATGAAGCGCATCCGCACACCCTCGTCGTCGAGCTCGGGGGTCTCACGGTCGATCCGCTCGCCGAACATCTGCATCAGGCCGTCGACTTCCTGCGCCGAGCGCGTCCAGTTCTCGGTCGAGAACGAGAATACGGTCAGCTCCTTGATCCCGAACTCGACCGCGTCCCGTAGCCGCGCCTTGACGTTGTCCGCCCCGGCCTCATGGCCCTCGTTGACCGCCACGCCGCGTTGTTGCGCCCAGCGACCGTTGCCGTCGGTGATGATGGCGACGTAGCGCGCCGCGGACCCCTCTCCGCCGGCGCCCGTCTCAGACCTCAAGGATTTCTTCTTCTTTTCCCTTGAGGAGGCCATCGATCTCGCCGATCGCCTCGTCGGTGAGCTTCTGAAGCTCACTTTCCGCCCTGTGCTCGTCGTCCGAGCCGGCCTCACCCTCCTTCTTCAGCTCGCGCAGGTCGGCCATCACGTCGCGGCGGATGTTGCGCACCGCGACACGGCCCTCCTCGGCGACCCCATGCACGACCTTGACCATCTCCTTGCGCCGCTCCTCGGTCAGCTCGGGGATCTGGAGGCGGATCACGTTGCCGTCGTTGTTCGGCGTCAGGCCGACGTCGGACTCCAGGATCGACTTCTCGATCGAAGCGATCGCCGACTTGTCGAAGGGCGTCAGGGTCAGGAGGCGCGCGTCGGTCGTCGTGATGCTCGCCAGCTGCCGCAGGTCGGTCTGGGCGCCGTAGTAGTCGACCGTGATCCGGTCCAGCAGGTGCGGAGAGGCGCGCCCTGTACGCACCGTCGCCAGCTCGCCGCGGGTCGACTCGACCGACTTGTGCATGCGCTCTTTGGCGTCAGCGAGGAACTCGTCGATCATCTCGGCCACAGGTACTCCTCGGTCAATCGGCCGGTCGACTGGAGACCAGCGTGCCGACCCTCTCACCGGAAACGATCCTATCTATGTTGTGCTCGTCGGCCATGTTGAAAACGTAGATCGGCAAGTCGTTGTCCATGCAGAGCGAGAGCGCCGTCGAATCCATGACCTTCAGACCCTTCTCGATCGCCTCCCGGTGGGTGAGCTCGGGGATGAAGCGGGCGTCGGGGTTGGACGCCGGATCGGCGTCGTAGACGCCCTCGACCCGGTTTTTGGCCATCAGGATCGCCTCGGCGCGAATCTCGAGCGCACGCAGAGCGGCCGCCGTGTCGGTGGTAAAGAACGGGTTGCCGGTCCCGGCCGCGAAGATCACGATGCGGCCCTTCTCGAGGTGGCGCATCGCACGGCGGCGGATGTAGGTCTCGGCGACCTCCTTGACGTCGATCGCCGAGAGCACCCGGGTGTGCTCGCCGACCTTCTCCAGCGCGTCCTGAAGGGTGAGCGCGTTCAGCACCGTGGCAAGCATGCCCATGTAGTCGCCGGTCGCCCGGTCCATCCCCCGAGCCGCCGCCTCCAGGCCGCGGTAGATGTTCCCGGCGCCGACCACGACCGCGACCTCGACTCCACGCGCCCGAGTCGTGCGCAGCTGCTCGGCGATCCGCTTCACCTGCTCGGCGTCTGTGCCGTACTCGAGGTCCCCCATCAGAGCCTCCCCGGAAAGCTTCAGGAGGATGCGGCGGAATTGCGGCTCAGAAGATGCCATCGCGCTCGCCGCTCGCGTCGGCCGGCCTAGTCCTCCCCGACCCGGAAATAGGCGAAGCGGGCGATCCGCACGTTCTCCCCCGTCTTCGCCGCGATCTGGAGCCTCAGCTCCTCGATCGTCTTGCTTTCGTGCTTGTCGACGTTGACGTGATCCTGGTCAAGCAGCGCAAGCTCCTTCGCCCGCTTGGCCAGCTGACCCTCGACGATCTGGGCCACCTTGTGGTCGGGCTTTCCCTCCTCGCGTGCCTTCTCCTCGAGCACGCAGCGCTCGGCCTCCAGCTCGGCCTCCGGGATGTCGTCGGTCGTTACGTAGCGCGGCCCTGCGGCCGCGATGTGAAGGGCGACCTCGTAGGCAAATGCCTTGAAGTCCTCGTTGCGGGCCACGAAGTCGGTCTCGCACTGCACCTCGACCATCGCGCCGACCTTGTCGTTGGCGTGGATGTAGGCGCTGACCACGCCCTCATCGGTGCCCCGACCCTCACGCTTGGCCGCCGAGGCCTGGCCCTTCACGCGCAGGATCTCGATCGCGCGGTCCATGTCGCCCTCGGCCTCCGCAAGCGCCGCCTTGCAATCCATCATCCCAGCCCCGGTTCGGTCGCGAAGGGTCTTTACCTCGGCGCTGGAGACCGTCACTTCGAGTCCCCGCCCTCCGGCGTTGCCTGGGCCGGAGCTGGCTCGGCCGGCGGCTCGGGAGCTTTCTGCTGCCCGGAACCCGATTCCGCAGGCGGCGCGCTGGTCTGACCCTGCTCAGCTCCAGTCTGCGCGGGCTGCGAGGACTGTGCGGGCTGCGAGGCGGCCTGCTGCTCCCCACCCGCCGCCTGAGCCGCGGCGGCCTGTGCGGCGGCCGCCTCCTCGGCCTCCTTGCGGGCCTTCTCCTCCTCCTCACGCTTGCGCCGCTGCTCTTCTTCGCGCAGGCGCACGGCCTCTTCCTCGGCGCGCCGCTGCTCCTCAGCGGTGCGCCAGGCGGAGGAGCCCTCCTCGATCGCCTCGCCGACGGCGCGGATCACAAGCTCACAGGAGCGGATCGCGTCATCGTTGCCGGGGATCACGTAGTCGATCGGCTCCGGGTCGCAGTTGGTATCCACCAGGCCGATCAGCGGGATGCGCAGGCGCGCCGCCTCACGCACCGCGATCTCCTCGGTCTTCAGGTCGATGACGAACACCGCGTCGGGCGGGCGCTCCATGTCCCGCACGCCGCCGAGGTTGAACTCGAGCTTCGCCAGCTCGGCCTGCATGCCCATCCGCTCCTTGGTCGGCAGCAGCTCGAGGCGCCCTTGCTCCTGTAGCTCGGTCAGCTCGTGCAGGCGGGCGATCCGCGCCGAGATCGTGTTGAAGTTGGTCAGCAGACCGCCCAGCCAGCGCAGGTTGACGAACGGCATCTTGGAGCGATCGGCCCATTCCTGCACCGCGTCGCGCGCCTGCTTCTTCGTCCCTGCGAACAGAACCGTCCCGCCGCCGCGGGTCAGCTCGGCGGCGAACTCCTGCGCTTCTTTGAGCAGCTGCTCGGTCTGGAGCAGATCGATGATGTGGATCCCGTCGCGCTCGCCGTGGATATAGCGGCGCATCTTCGGGTTCCAGCGGCGCGTCTGATGGCCGAAATGGACTCCGGCCTCCAGCAGCTCCTTGATGCCTACTTCGGCCATCCGGGTGCTTCCTTTCCTTGCGTTTTGCTGCGTCTCCCGCCGCTTCCACGGGACCGGAGTCTCTTCAGTTGGAGCGCTCCGGCAGGACCCGCTTGCGGCGACAGGGGTTGGTAACGGTCGGGCGGCAGTGTAGAGAAAGGGGAGATCAGGCGGGCATCGCGCCCAGCCCGTATGGATTAACGCCCGCGCGCCCGCTCGAGTGCCGCGTCGAGGTCCGACGGAAGCGCCGACGTGAACTCGAGCCGCTCGCCGCTGGTCGGGTGTGCGAAGGCCAGCCGGTGCGCGTGCAGGAACTGGCGCCCGAGCCCGTAGGCTTGACCGGTGCCGTAGGTCGGATCGCCGACCAGCGGGTGACCGATGGCCGCGAAGTGGGCGCGGATCTGGTGGGTGCGTCCGGTCTCCAGGCTGACCTCGACGTAGCTGTCGGCCGGCAGGAGCTCCAGGACCGTGAAGTGGGTGCGGGCCTCGCGGGCGCCGGCGCCCGACACCGCCATCCGCGTGCGGGTCCGGCGTTCGCGCCCGATCGGCGCGTCGATGGTCCCGGTTCTCGACTCCAGGTGCCCGCGGGCAAGAGCCAGGTAGACGCGATCGACCTCGCGGGCGGCGACCTGTGCGGCCAGCGCCCGCCGCGCCTCCTCGGTGCGTGCGACGACCAGCAGGCCCGAGGTGTCCTTGTCGAGACGGTGCACGATCCCCGGTCGCTCGGGATCGCCGCCGCCGAGCAGGTCGGCGAGCTGGTCGACCAGCGTTGGGCCGCGATGCGAAGGCGCCGGATGGACGACGAGGCCGGCGGGTTTGTCGATGACCGCGAGGGACTCGTCGAGATGGACGATCTCCGCCGCTGGGGCACCGTTCACTCCTGCGACTCCTCCATGAATACGAGCGCCAGCCCGGCGACGCCGAGGATGATCGCGACGTCGGCCAGGTTGAACGACGGCCACAGCGGAAGGTCGATCCAATCGGTCACCGAGTCGATCCGCACCCGATCGGCGAGGTTGCCGAATGCACCGCCGGCGAGCAGCCCCACCGGCACCCAGAGACCGGGGCGCGTGGCGTTGCGCGCGAACAAAACCAGGATCAGGCCCAGGGCGGCGAGGGTGAGGACGATCAGACCGGCACCCCCTCCTCCCGCAAGCCCGAAGGCGATGCCCTTGTTGTGGACGTCGGTCAGGTGCAGGCCCGGGAACACCGCGATCCGCTGCCCCGGCACCAGCGCCGACTGGATCGCAGCTTTGCTGCCCTGGTCGACGGCGACCACGACGCCGCACAGTGCCAGCGCCAGACACCAGGCACGAGCCCGTCCCCCTGCCGGGTTCACGGGTTGATGATCGCGCTGATGATGATGGTCCTGACCACGATCAGCACGATGATCGCCAGGATCGGGCTGATGTCGATCGCCATGCCCCCGGCGCCGATCGGGTTCAACAGACGCCGGAAGACGTTCAGGTAGGGATCTGTGGTCTGGGTGATGAAGTCGAGCACTGGGCGCAGGGTCGCGCTGCGGGGAATCCGCGGTATCCACGACATCAGGATGTTGCAGAAGATCAGGATCATGTAGACGAGGAACAACGCGTTGACGTAGTTGGCGACGTCGTCGCTGGTCAGGGCCACGGGAATCGTCATCTCAGCCCCGCATCCTCGCAAGTGAGGCCCGCACTGCCTCGGTGAACGCATCTGCGACCCCTTCCCTGTCCAGCACATCGAGGCCAGCCTCAGTGCTGCCGCCCGGCGAGGCGACGGCATCGCGAAGGTCGGCTGGGTGGCGCTCGCGCAGCAGCTCGACAGTGCCGGCCGCCGCGTCCACGACCAGCGAGTGCGCCAGCTGCTGATCGAGGCCGTCGGCCGCTCCGGCCTCGGCGATCGCCTCCATCGCCAGCGCCAGGTAGGCCGGCGAGCAGCCCATCACCGCGGTGGCGGCGTCGAACAGCCCGTCGTCGATCTCGACCAGGCGGCCGAGTAGCTCCAGGGAGCCCCTCACCTCGGCGACCAACTGGTCCCCTGCGCCCTGACCGGCCGCGAAGCAGAGCACACCGTGGCGCAGCTCGACCCCAAGGTTTGGCATCACCCTGAACGCGACTGCGTCCGGGAAGGCGTCCGCTACCCGGGCCAGCGGCGTCGCGGCGAGCAGCGACAGCACCGCGGGCGCTCCCTGAACCTCCGCTGCCACCATCTCCAGGGCGTTCGCTTTCACCGCGAGCACGAGCAGGCCGGCGCGCTCGGCAAGCTCTGCGTTGGAGTCCAGCGCCGCGCCGCCGACCTCCTCGGCAAGCGCAGCCGCGCGCCCGGAGCCGGAGTCGGTGAACAGCATCTGTTCGGGACCGTCGTCGCCGACCGCCCAGCCGCGCGCCATCGCGGCGGCGATGTTGCCGGAGCCTGCGAACCCGACGATCATGCGGGGCAGGGTATTCCCCGCCGCCAAACATTTGCGGCGGCTGCGCCGCCTGACATGCAAACCACCTGCGGCGGCTACGCCGCCTGACGAGCTTGTGGCGGCGCCTCACGGCACCGCCCAGCACTCCCCGGCGCGCAACGCCGCGGCAATCACACAACTAGGACTGGTTGAAGAAGCCCTTGTCGATCAACCGCGCCTTCTCCTCGGCCGAGACCTCGACATTGCGCGGGGTGAGCAGGAAGACCTTCTCGGCGATTCGCTGCATACCGCCGTCGAGCGCGTAGGTGAGGCCGGAGGCGAAGTCGATCAGGCGCTTGGAGAGCTCGTGGTCGGTGGTCTGGAGGTTGAGGATCACGGGCACTGCACGCTTGTACTGGTCCGCCACCTGCTGGGCGTCGTTGAAGTTACGCGGGATCACCAGGTGGACCTGGACGTCGGAGCCGCCGTTGCCGACCGGGCGCAGGACGCCGGTTCGGCTGCCGCGCATCGGCTCGTCCTCGGCGAAGATGTCGTCGATTTCGTTGCGTCGGCGACGGGCGGTGGGGAGGCGGCGCACCGGTGCCGGCTCGCGCCGCCCGGAGTCGAACACCTCCTCGGCGTCGGTCTCCGGCTCGTCGCCCTCGTCGTAGTCGGGGCCATAATCGTGGTCCTCGGCGAGGCCGAAATAGACCAGCGCGCGATGCCATGTGTCTCTAAGAGCCATGTCTGGGCGTGTTCGGCTTCCGAACGCCTATTCCTGCCCCCATTATGACCGGCGCGAGCCCGCGGCGCTACGCATAGAGCACCGTGCCGAGGCGGATGATCGTGGCCCCCTCCTCGACCGCGACCGCCCAATCCTGGCTCGTGCCCATGGAAAGGCGCTCCAGATCGTGCTCGGATGCAAGCTCGGCCAGGCGTGCGAAGTGCGGTCGCGAGGCTTCCGGATCCTCGCTGAACGGCGGCATCGTCATCAGACCGCCGACCCGCACCGAGCAGCGCTCGATGAAGGCACCAAGCTCCGCCGGCGCCACCCCGCCCTTGCCCTCCTCCTCGGCGACGTTGACCTCGATCAGCACCTCGCTGGAGGGGTCTGTGTAACGGCGAAGCTGCTCCAGCACCGAGTCGGTGGCCACCGAGTGGATCAGCCGGCAGATCGGCAGCAGCGCCTTCACCTTGCGGCTCTGAAGATTGCCGATGAAGTCCCACTGGAAGGCATCGGCCCAGCGCTCGCGCTTCGCCTCGAGGTCCTGGAGGCGGTTCTCGCCCACCAGATCGATTCCGGCCTCGGCCAGGACTCCCATCTCTTCGACCGGCAGGTACTTGGTCGCCGCCAACACCTCGACCGCGCTGCCTGCCTTCTCCCGCACCCTCTCCAGGTTGGCGCGGACCAGTTGCGCATCCAGCCCGTGGATCTGGCCCGGCATCAACCCCCCTCCCGCAGATAGGCCAAGCCGGCCTGGCGTCCGCTGCGCTCCCCGTCGCGGCGATGCGAAAAGAAGAGCTCCGGCTCGCAGCTCGTGCAGATCTCGGCGCTCTCGATGCGCTCGACGCCGACGGCGTGAAGCTGGCGCCGCGCAACCTCGGCGAGATCGAGCATCCGCCCGTCGGCGATGCCATCGCCGAGCTCGACAAACCGCTCCAGGACCTCGGGCCCGACCTCGTAGCAGCAGGGGCCGATCCCGGGTCCGATCGCCGCCCGCTCGGCTCCGACCGCTGCGGCGCCGCGGGCGACGATCCCCGCCGCCAGCCCCCGCCAGCCACAGTGCAGCATCGCGACGCCGCCCGGCCCGGATAGCGCCACGGGCAGGCAGTCTGCGACCAACACCAGCGGCGCCAGCCCCGGTGTGGCGGTGAGGTGGCCGTCGACGTCGGCCAGCGGGCTACCCGGGTGCGCGAAGGGGCTGGGGTCCTGCGCCGAGCTGTGCTCGAGTAGCTCCGACCCGTGCACCTGCAGGCCCATCAGGACGCGCTCGGGCTGAAGCCCGAGCGCCGCGGCGAGTCGGGCGCGGTTCTCGAGCACCGTCGGGGGTTCGTCGCTGGTCAGGATCCCCAGGTTCAGGGTCTCGAAGGGGGCCTCGCTGACTCCGCCCAGGCGAGTCGAAAAGGCGGCTCTGGCCCCCGGCAGCTCGGCCTCCAGCCAGCGCACGCCATCGCTCTCACGCCACTCCATCGTCGTCCTCTGGTGCGCCGTTCCTCGTTCCTCGTTCCTCGGCCGCCTCCAGGGCCACGCGCAACTCCTCGTCACGGCCCGAGATCTCGCCGTCGAGCTTGCGTCGCAGGGCCTCGTCCAGGCCGCGGCCCACCGCGGGGCCCTCCGGCACCCCTGCGGAAATCAGATCGGAGCCGTCGATCTCCAGCGTTACGCCGCGCCACTCGCGGACGTAGTCGTCGAGCCAGGCGCCGCCCATCGCCCGAGCCAGCACCAGCTCCTCGGGGCGTGCGCCACGAGCCAGCTCGACCCCTTCGGAGGGACACGATGGCCCCGCCGTCGCCAGCTCGGCCTCGCGGCCGGCGGGACCGAGCGCCGCGACCAGCATCGCGCGCGGGCGGGAGGCGACCTTGCCCCAGGGCGGCTGCGCGAGCAGGGCATCGACCGCGGGCAACAGCTCGGCGGCTCCGTGGCGGGGGCGCACCAGCCCCCACTCCGCGGCCAACTGGAGGCCGCGCGCCGCCGCGGGCTCCGAGGCGAGCTTGAGAAGCTCGGCCGCGCGGCGCTCCGCGGACACCGAGCCCAGGTCCGTCGCCCGCAGCAGACCGGCGGTCTGCGGTTCGAGCTCGAGGCCAAGGCGCGCCGCGTAGCGCGCCGCACGCAACGCCCGGGTCGGGTCGTCGACGAAGGAGCGATCGTGCAAGACGCGAAGCAGACCCGACTCAAGGTCGGCTTGCCCCGAGTGCGGGTCGATCAGCTCCGGCTCGCCCTGAAGCGGCCAGGCGATCGCGTTGACGGTGAAGTCGCGCCGCGCCAGGTCCTCTGCGAGCGAAGTAGGCTTGACCACCGGTAGCGCCCCCGGCGCCGGGTAGGACTCGGTGCGGGTGCTCGTCAGGTCGATCTCCATTGCGCCCAGGGTCGTCTCGGCGGTCGAGAAGCGCTCGTGCTCGACAACGTCGTCTTCCAGGCGCCGCGCCACGGCCACGGCATCTCCTTCGACCGCCACGTCGAGGTTTTCGGGCGCCCGACCCAGGAGCAGGTCGCGGACGGCGCCGCCGACCAGATAGAGCGGCGCACCGGCGGCGGCCTCGCGGAGGCGATCCAGCTCCGGTATCGCACTGGAGACCGCGTTTCCCAGATCAGTCTCGATTCGCCTTGACGTGGGCATCAACCCCTTTCCGTACCATGATCGGCTCGCCGGATGCCCGACAAGCCTCCCTCAAACCCCTGGCGAAGCGCCCGGGACAGCATCGCCAGCGGCCGCACGCGACTGGTCGCCTTCGTACGGCGAAACCGGGTGCCGGTCGCGATCGGGTCCGCGCTTGCTGTGATCGCGCTCGCGATCGGCGCCTACGCCGCGTACAAGGCGCTGAGGCGACCCCCTGACGTGCACAACGGGAACGCGGCCTTCAAGCCCAAGGAGGCGAAGCCGAAGCGCACGACGGTGAACTGGCCCCTTTACGGATACAACGCGCAGCGCACCCGCTACCTGCCGGCCAAGGGGATCAAGCCGCCATTCCGAAAGCTTTGGTCCTACGGCGGCAAGCCGCTGCTCGAGTTCCCGCCGATCTACGTCGACGGCACGCTTTACGGAATCGACAACAACGGGCACGTGTTCGCGCTCAACGCCGACACCGGCAAGGTTCTCTGGAAGCGGCGCGTCGCCCAGCTCAACGCCTCGGCGCCGACCTACTCGCATCACCGCCTCTACGTCGTCAATCTGGTCCCGGGCCAGGTCCTCAGCCTCGACCCGAAGGACGGCCATACGGTGTGGAAGAAAACCCTGGGGTCGCGCTCCGAGTCCTCGCCGCTTGTGGTTGGAAACCGCGTCTTCTTCGGCGATGAAGCCGGGGCTATCTATGCGGTCGACCGGCGCAACGGTCACACGATCTGGACGGCGCAGGTATGCGGGGCAGTCAAGGCGGCGCCGGCGTACCAGGACGGCATTCTCTATGCCGGGGACTATGGCGGCTGTATGAATGCGGTCAACTCACACAGCGGCAAGATCAAGTGGCAGTCGAACTCGCAGGGGCTCGGCCTCGGCACGACCGGTGCGTTCTACTCGACCCCCGCGGTTGCGTTCGGGCGCGTGTACAGCGGCAACAACGACCATCGCGTCTACAGCTTCTCGGCCAAGGACGGGACCCTGGCCTGGAGCCACTCGACCGGCAGCTTCGTGTACTCGGGCCCGACCGTCGCCGACACCCCCAGCACCGCGCCGACCGTATACATCGGCTCGATCGACGCCAACATCTACGCCCTCGACGCAAAGACGGGCGACACGCGCTGGAGTCACTCTGCCGGTGGACCGGTGATCGGCTCGCTGAGCGCGGTCGGAGACATCGTCTACGTCGCCAGCTTTTCGCCCAAGCAGACGAACGGTTTTGCGATGAAGGACGGCCGCAAGGTCTTTCACTACGGAACCGGCGCCTACACGCCGGTGATCTCCGACGGACACCGCATCTATCTGACCGGCTACTCGAGCATCACCGCGCTGCAGCCGCTGACCAAGAAGCAGATCAAGGCGCGAGCCGAGGCGAAGAAGCAGAAGGAGGCGCGCAAGCGACGGCGGCAGGCCGAACGCAGAAAGCGCCAGGCCCAAGCCAGGCAGCGAGCATCGAAGGCAAACAAGAAGGCGCAACGGGGCAAGCCCACGACAGGCGGGCAGCATGGAGGGAACGGTCCCTGATCGGATAGCGACCCCGCGCGAGGCGGCTATTCGCCCTGCACGAGGACTGAGGCGACGCGGCCGCCCCCGACGAGGCGGCCCTGACGCAGGATGCGCAGCGGTACGGCAACCGGCCTGCGAGACCGAAATCGGGTCAGCGTGAAGTTCCAGGAGACGGGCTTTGACTCGACCCTATGAAACTGGCGCGGCAGCAGCCGCCGCGCGTAACGGTCGGCCTTGCCCTTCGACCCCACCAGATCGATCTCGCGCAGCGGTGCCAGTGGCCCGCTGGCACGGTGAGCGTCGAGGTAGTACATCAGCGGCCAGTCAGCGAAGTAGCGCACGGCGACGACCGTACGCTGGCCGTGCGCCGGTCCGATCGCCGCGGCCGCATTGGCGAGGTTCTCACGCTGATATTTCTGCAGTCGATCGATCTGAATCGTGAACGCGAGCGCTGCGAGGCAGAACCCCGCGGCCAGCCCGAGCCCGGCGATGCCGGCTCTCCTGACCCCGAAGCCGGCAGCGATCAAAACGATGAGCGGGACGAAGACCGGCAGCATGTTGCGCCCCACCAGGTAGTCCGAGCCCGCAAGCGCGAGCAGTAGGGGCGCCCCGACTGCAATCGCCCCGACCCACAACCCCGCCGCTATGGCCCGGCGCTCACGCCTGTCGGCGAGCAGCGCCAGCAGGCAAGCTGCGATGACCGCAAGGCCGGCCGGGAGGACAAGCGGTAACGGGCCCGCCAGGCGGACCCCGTGCTCGTCACCGTTGTCGTCGCCGACCAACTTCGCCGCCGAGCGCTCGAGCCGCTGGCCGAGCGGCTCGCGAGCGATCCAGCGGGCGTGCTCGTTCGCTGCCTGCTGCAGCGCGATCGGTAGCAGCAGCGCGCCGGCCGCCGCCACGCAGGCGCAGGCGATGAGAACCTGCCTGCGCCGCACGGCCCGCCAAAGCATCAGGGCGGCCTCGGGCGCCACCACGAAGATGGCGAAGTAGTGGGATGCAAGCGCCAGGGCCGAGAACAGCGCCCAGCCCACCAGCACGCCGCGACTGGGTCCTTCCTCGGGGGCCCGCAGCGCCCGCGCGAAGAACAGAAACGACAGGCAGGTGAGCAGGAAGACGAGGGAGTACGCGCGAGCGTCCTGCGAGAACCAGATCAGCACAGGGTTGACGGCGACGATCGCGGCTGCGATCAGGCCCACTCGCCGCGTCGTCAGCGTTGACGCCGCTAGGTAGATGACGATGATCGAAGCCGTACCGGCGAGCGCCGAAAGCGAACGGAGGCCCACCTCACCGACACCGAAGAGACGTGACCAGAGCCAGGCAACGGCGTAGTAAAGCGGCGGGCTCGACTCGCTGTTGGGGACCGCCGAGAGGGTGTCGAAGAGGCTCGGGTGGAGGACCCGGATCGCGGTGACGGCCTCGTCGTAGCGGTAGCTCTGCAGCCCGAGAGTGGCAAAGCGAAGGCCCCCGCCCAGCAGAACGATGGCGGCCAGCACCGCGAGCTCCGGCTGCTCGCGAAGCAGCCGGCGCGCCCTCTGCATCAGAGCCGCACTGGGATCCCGCGCTCGGCGAGGTGCTGCTTGGCGTCGCGTACCCGAAAGGTCCCGTAATGAAAGATCGAGGCGCAGAGCACGGCGTCGGCCCCGCCGTCGGTGATCGCCTCGGAGAGATGCTCGAGCTCTCCGGCGCCGCCGGAGGCGATCACCGGTACGGGGACCGCATCGGCGACCGCCCGGGTCAGATCGAGGTCGTAGCCGTCGGTGGTCCCGTCGCGGTCCATGCTGGTCAGGAGCACCTCCCCCGCCCCGCGCTCGACCGCCTCACGAGCCCAGGCGACGGCCTCGCGCCCTTCGACCAGTGACCGGCCACCATTTACGTAAACGTCCCAGCCGCCGTCCCGTCGCTTCGCGTCGATCGCGATCACCACGCACTGGGCGCCGAAGGTCTCCGCCAGCTCGCCGAGCAGCTCGGGGCGATCCAGGGCAGCCGAGTTGACCGACACCTTGTCGGCGCCGACGTCGAGCACCGCCTGCGCATCGTCGACCGATCGGATCCCACCGCCGATCGTGAACGGGATGAAGACGTTATCGGCGGTTCTTCGCGCGAGCTCGACGATCGTCTCACGGGCCTCGTGGGAGGCGGTGATGTCGAGAAAGACAAGCTCATCGGCGCCCTCGGCGTCGTATCGCTCGGCTAGCTCGACCGGGTCGCCCGCATCGCGCAGGCCGACGAAGTTGGTGCCCTTGACGACTCGTCCGGCGTCCACGTCGAGGCACGGGATGACGCGCTTGAGAACCATCACATCAGGTTAGGGCGCGAAAACCGAGTCTGGCGAGGATCTCGCGCTTGCGCGCTCGCACCGCGCCTTCGGCGCTCGGAGGCCGGTGAAGCGAGCGCCCTGGAATCGTGCGTGAGCGAGCCGGCCGACTGAGGACATAGCCAGACGATGGTTTGCAGCGCCCTAGGACCCGGTTACTGCCTTGCGGACCAGCTCGAAGAC
>JBBQNM010000007.1:0-57151 GCA_038329895.1 Solirubrobacterales bacterium
CATGATCCTCGGCGACGTCTGCACCCGCCGCTGCGGCTTTTGCAACGTGCAGACCGGCAAGCCGACCTGGAACGACCCGCTGGAGCCGCTGCGGGTCGCGAACCAGGTCAAGCGGATGGGCCTGCGCCACGCCGTGGTCACGTCGGTCGACCGCGATGACCTTCCCGACTACGGCGCCGGCGCCTTCGTCGGCGTGATCCGCTCGATCCGCATGCAGGCTCCCGGCTGCAAGGTCGAGGTGCTGACTCCCGACTTCCGGGGCCAGGAGATGCCACTCGCGAAGGTCGTCTACGAGCGGCCCGACGTCTTCAACCACAACGTGGAGACGGTTCCGCGCCTCTATCCGCTTGCCCGGCGAGGCTCGGACTTCATGCGCTCGGCGCGGGTGCTGCGGATGGCGAAGGAGATGGGCGGCGAGAGGGTGGTCACCAAGTCTGGGCTGATGGTTGGCCTCGGCGAGACGTTCGAGGAGATGCTGGAGGCCTTCGAGGTCCTGCGCGAGCACCGGGTCCAGGTGCTGACCGTGGGCCAGTACCTGCGCCCGACCGAGAAACACCTGCCGGTGGCCCGCTACTGGCACCCGGACGAGTTCGCGGCGCTGGAGCGTGCCGCCTACGAGATCGGATTCGAGTCGGTGGCGGCGGGGCCCCTCGTGCGCAGCTCCTACCACGCCGACGAGCAGCTCCCCGCCCGCGCCGCGGCCTAGTTCAGCAGAGCTCGAAGCTGACGATGCGCTTCAAGCCGCCCCCGCCCCGGCGCTTCACTTTTACATTCAGCTTGTAGAGCTTGCCCAGCTGCGGCTCGAAGATGCGCGAGACCGGGACCTTGGCCCGCAGGTGGTTGCCGTTCGCGGCCTTTTGCCACGTCTGGCCGAAGCCTTCCTGATCGAAGCCCAGGGACAGCGAGGCGACGATCTTCTTCACCCCGGTCACCTTCGCCACGGCCTTGAGGGTGAAGTCCCCGGAGGCGCAACCGTCAGGTAGGCCCTTGAGCTTGATCTTCTTGGAGCCGCTCAGGACGAGCGAGCTCGCGTTGATCCTCAGGGCGGATTCGTTGTTGGAGTCGTTGTCGTCGGAGTAGTCAGAGATCTGGTTGGCGTACCCGAGCAGCTGCACGAAGTGGTCCGCCGGCTCGTTCGCCTGGACCACGGCGATGACCTGGGCGCTCGCTCCCGGGGCAAGCGGGCCCAGCGTGCAATACGCGTTCTGGTATTTGCCCACCAGCTCGATGTTGCAGCTGCCCTGCGAGGGCGTCACGGACTGGTAGGGGTTATTGGTTGGCCGAGCGTGCGCCCCCCACGAGTACAGGTTCAGGTTGACGTTGCCGTCGCCGTTGGGATTAGCCGGATCGGTTCCCAGGTTCGTGACCGTGACGTTGATGGTGACAAGCCCCCCTGGCTTTACCGCCTTGGCCGAGGGGACCTGGCTAATGGCGAGATCCCGAGAAGCGTGTGCGGCCGCCGGCAGCGCCAGGGCGACAGTCAACGCGCCGGCTACCGCGGCGATCTTGATCCTGGTGGACGTCCATGGCCACGTCATTGACCCTCTCCTCATGAGGTCGGGATCAGGGACCTGGCCCCGTCATCCCACCCTACCCCTCGCTTATCGGACGCTTATCGCGCCGCGGCGATCCGGATGGCGCCACTCGAGGACGCCTTACCGCCGCTAGGGCGCCAGACGCCGCAGCACCGCGCCGTTCCCGGCCACCTCGAGCACGGTGGGAACGACCGCGATGCCGTACTTGCGCGCCAGGTCGGGGCGCTCACGGACGTCGACCAGGACCAGCGGCACGGAGCGGTCGCGCAGGCGCCGCTCCCACTTCGCGCAGTCAGCGCAGAGGGGGTGGGTGAATTCCACCAGCGCCAGACCGGCCCCGCCGACGCCATTGAGGTCGGCCGGATCGAGGCGACCGTGGCGGCGTGGTGAGATTCCGCGCAGGCGGGCGCTGAGTCTGTAGAGCTCGCAACCGGCGCAGAAGCCGCTCGCGGACGCGACCAACGCCAGGATGCCGACCACCAGCGCGATCGCCTGGCCTGCGGCCGACGATCCGGCCCACCAGACCAGCGAGGCGACGGTGAGCAAGCTGAAGCCGAGCGCGTTGGCGAGGCGCGGCGGACGCGAGTCCTCCAGGTCGCCCTCGCCGATGCGCGGCTGGACCAGCTTGAAGTAGGCGAGGCAGGGGAGGCAGTAGCGGCGCCCCAGGGTCAGGCCGATCAGCAGCTGCAAGCCCATCAGCAGCCACAGCAGCGGCCAGCCAAAGGCGGCGCCGAGCAGCGCAGCAGTCGCAACCACCGCCTGGTTGAAGCGGGGGGCCCGCCTGTCGATCACGTCCGTGTCCCGCCAGGGGTCAGCTTTTGGCACTTTCTCCATCGCCTACCTAGTCTTACAAAGTGCGCTCGCCTCGACGCAAGTTTGAGGCTGTAGGCTCGCCGCCCCGTTGATCCCGCTCAAGGACAACGTCCCCACAGCGCGGCTGCCCTTGGTGACGATCCTGTTGATCGTCGTCAACGTCGGCTTCTTCATCTGGCAGCTCAGCTTCTCCAGCGGCGACTCCTCGAACCCGCAGCTGCGCCAGCTCGGGGTCAGCGACCGCGACCTGAACTCGGTCGAGTACGGCACGATCCCCTACCGGGTCCTGCATCCGGGTCGCGACTGCGCCTTCGGGGTGACCCTCCACTCGGATTCCCCGGAGGCGGACGTCGTGTGTCAGGGGACCAAGCAGTACTCCGAGGCGCTCGCGGCCCGCGCGAACGGTGAACCATTCGTCCGCTACTCGAATCCCCCCTGGTACGTGACCGTGTTCACCTCGATGTTCATGCACGGGGGGATCCTGCACATCGCGTTCAACATGCTGTTCCTCTGGATCTTCGGCAACAACATCGAAGACGCCATGGGACGGGGCCGCTACCTGCTCTTCTACCTTCTCGCTGGAATCGCCGCCGTGTACGCGCAGGCGGGAATCGACCCGAGCGGTACGCTGCCGAGCATCGGCGCGAGCGGCGCGATCGCCGGAGTGCTCGGGGCCTACGCGCTGCTCTTACCGCGCGCCCGGATCCTGACCTTGATCTTCCTGGTGTTCTTCGTCACCCTGATCGAGATCCCGGCCTACGTGATGCTGGGGATCTGGTTCGTGCTCCAATTCATTCCAGCGGTCGGGCAGGTGGCGGTGCCCAACATCGGCGGCCAGGGCGGGGTCGCCTACTTCGCCCATGTCGGCGGGTTCCTGTTCGGGCTGGCGCTGGTGAAGATCTTCGTACGCCGGCGTCCCAGCATTCCGGCACCGACCACCGCGGGCTGATGAGCCGCGGGCGCATAGCGCTCGGGGGATTGATCGTGATCGTCGTTTGGGCGGCGGCGGTGCTGCTGGCGGAGCCGATCGACAAGGGGGGTGGCAGGGGCTCGACGACCGTCGCCGCAACCGCCGGCCTGCCGAGCCCCCTGACCCACGATCCCGGCATCCGACCGCCGGTCCACAACCGCTTCACGGTGCGGCCCGCGCCCCCGCCAACGCCGGTGCGGGTCCGCTTCAAGCAACCGCCCAACGCCGGCGTGCTGTTCGACCTGGGCAGCGGCCGGGTGCTCTGGCAGCTGCATCCGCGCCGTGAATTGCCGATCGCCAGCCTGACCAAGATGATGACCGCGTTGATCATTGCCCAGCGCCACCGGCTGCGCGAGCGGGTGCTGATAACTCCGCGGGTGCTGCTCTACGCGGGGTCGGGGGTCGGCGTGCTCCCGCGTGGCAAGCGGGTGAAGCTCGGCGCCCTGCTCGACGGGCTGCTGCTGGTGTCGGGTAACGACGCGGCGATCGCATTGGCCCAGCACGACGCGCACACCGTCGGCGGGTTCGTGCGCCGCATGAACCTGCGGGCCCAGGAGCTGGGTCTCACCTGCTCGCGCTTCTCGAGCCCGAGCGGGATCAGGGACCAGGGCAATCACTCCTGCGCGCTCGATCTGGCGACGCTGGCGCGGATGGACCTCGCGAACCAGGTGGTGGGGCGAATCGTCGGCATGCGGCGGGTGCGGATGCGCTTCCCGGTCAAGGGCGGCTACCTGGACCTGTTCAACATCAACCCGTTCATAGACGACCCGGGCGTGACCGGCGTAAAGACCGGCCTCACGAACGCGGCGGGGCGCTGCTACGTCGTCACCGCGCACATCAACGGCCGATACCTCGGCGTCGTGCTACTCAACACGCCCGATCCCTTCACGCAGGTGCCGCAGCTGTTTAAGGCGGGGGCTCGGCGGGGTGGCTGACCCCCCGCAGGCCCTGCGGGGAAATGGAGCCAGCGGGGCTCGAACCCGCGACCTCCCGGATGCAAACCGGACGCTCTTCCAACTGAGCTATGGCCCCTCCTGACTAAGTGTAAGTCGGCAGAATCTCGTAGAAATCAAGCGTCGCGCTCCGGCCGGCGGAGCGCCTTGTGACAGACTGGCTGCGCAGGCACAGGAGGGACCAGAGCAGATGGCAGCGAAGACGGAAACGGCCGAGGCCGTCGCGGAGCGCGAGGATCACGACAAGTCCCCGGAGGCGACCGATCGCGCCAAGGCCGAGGCGGAGGCGAAGGGCAAGTCAAAGCCCGGGCAGCGGGCAGAAGTCTCCAACCTGGAGATCGTCCGCCACTACTTCGATATCGCCTGCGACCGGCTGAAGCTGCGCGACGACCTGCGCACCGTCTTCTGGAGTCCTTACCGCGAGGTCAGCGTGCAGATCCCGGTCAAGCTGTCCGACGGCAAGATCCACGTCTACTCCGGCTACCGGATCCAGCACAACGGTGCCCGCGGTCCCTACAAGGGCGGCGTCCGCTTCCACCCCGACGTCGACATCGACGAGGTGCGAGCGCTCGCCTCGCTGATGAGCTGGAAGACTGCGATCGCCGGCGTCCCCTTCGGCGGTGCCAAGGGCGGCGTCAACTGCCCCGCAGATCAGCTGGAGCGGGACGAGGTGCAGAAGATCGCCCGCTCGTTCATGAGCAAGATCGAGAAGGTGCTCGGCCCGACCCGTGACATTCCGGCGCCCGACGTCAACACCGACGCCCAGGTGATGGCCTGGTTCATGGACGAGTACGGCAAGTTGCACGGGCACACCCCGGCGATCTGCACCGGCAAGCCAATCGAGCTCGAGGGCTCATACGGACGCGAGGCGGCCACCGGGCGCGGCTGCGTCTACATGTTCCGCGAGGCGGCGCCGCAGCTCGGTCTCAGCCCCGCCGACGTCACCTTCGCCGTTCAGGGCTTCGGCAACGTGGGCTCGTGGGCGGCGCGCCTGATGCACCAGCTCGGCTGCCGCATGGTTGCCGTCTCGGACGCCCACGGCGCGATCCGCAACGACGCCGGCATCGACCCCGATGCGCTTCACAGCTTCGTCGGCGAGGGCGGAAAGCTGACCGAGTTCGAAGGCGCCGAGCCGATCGACGCCGACGACCTGGTAGCGGTCGAGTGCGACGTCTTCATCCCGGCGGCGCTCGGCGGGATGATCCACGAGGGCAACGCCGACCGGATGAGCTGCAAGATGCTGATCGAGGGCGCGAACTCGCCGACCACACCTACAGCCGACGCGATCCTCAACGAGAAGGGCGTCTACACCGTGCCCGACCTGATGGCCAACGCCGGCGGAGTGGTGGTCTCCTACTTCGAGTGGGTCCAGAACCTCCAGCACTTCCGCTGGGAGGAGCGCGAGGTCAACGACAAATTGAGCACGATCATGCGCCGCGCCTACCGTGAGGTCTCGGCGCGAGCCAAGGAGGAGCGGATCCCGCTTCGCGAGGCCTCCTACGAGGTCGGCATCGAGCGCGTCGTGCAGGCCGCACGCACGCGCGGATACGTCAGCTAGGTGTGTTGGGCCGGTGCCGTTAGGCGCCGGCAGAGGCATGTCAGGCGACTAAGTCGCCGCATTTGTCTGGACGCCTGTTCGAATCCCCTGCACAGCGGGCTCAAGTACCGCTGCGGCGCTCCGATTAGCCCTGTACCGGTCTACGAACCGGATCCGACTGCCTAACAAATACTTGCCAGGGAAGGCAAGAACGCCAACAGGAAACCCCGCCTAGAGCGGGGTTTTCCTGATTCGGAGGCCGCAAGACAATTGCGGCGGCTTCGCCGCCTGACACGCCAGTGCCGCGACACTCTGTGTCGCGGCGAACGCACATTAGTCGTCGAAGTCGAAGTCCTTCGGCGGCTTCTGCTCGAACCAGAGCCGATCGTGCTCAGGTGTGTCCTGGAGGAACTCCGGCGTCTCCTCGAGCACGTCCTCCTCCTCTTCCTCCTCGGCGTCCTCGAGGCCGCCTTCCTCCTCGGCGGGGACCTCCTCCTCTCCCGAGTCGGGCTCGGGGGCCTCGGCGACATCGGGGGGAGGCGGGGCCCCCTCGGTCTCGGGCGCATCCAGCGCCTGGTCGAGCTCATCGGAAAGCGACTGCTCGGAGAAGAACTCGTCCTCGACGGCCTCCTCTCCTTCCGGATGCTCCTCCTCGACGGCCTCCTCAGCTTCCTCGCCGACCGGGCCGCCGTCGAGTTTGTAGAGCTCGGTGGGCTGATCGGCGATCGAGGCTTCCTCGGGCTGCTCCGCCGCCTCGGGCTCGTCCGGAGGCTCCGGCGGAGGATGCTCCTCGGTCTCCGCGGCGACGGTCCCGGCGTCAGCGTCATCCGGATCCACCGTCGCGTGCTCCATCGCGGGGTGCTCCTCCTCGGCAGGGGGCTCCGCGGGCAGCTCGACCGGCTGCTCGGCGATGGCCGGCGGCGCCTCGTCTTCGACCGCCGCCGACGCCTCATCCATCGGTGCGTCACTCGCCGCATCTCCGGGGCGCGCCGGAGGACCGAACGCCTGGTCCTCGAGTTCGCGCAGCTCGTTATCGCCGGCGCCGTGCTGGCGCTTCAGCTCCAGATGTTCGCGGATTGCGTCGTCAAGAGCACTCATGGTTTCCGCCCAATCTCGGCGTACAGACTAGGCGGTTTAGCACTGGCCGGCGGGATAGGCCGCCCACCGATTCATGGGGTCCTGAAGGTGCCCGGAGCTAGCGCGGAACCGGCTCGGGAGCGCGGCGGCCGCCGGCGCGGGCGGTGCGGTTCTTGCCCTGCTGCTTGGCGCGGTAAAGCGCCTGGTCGGCGGCCTTGATCAACGATCTCACGTCGGGCGCCTGCTCGGGGCTGCCTGCAACTCCGACGCTCGCCCGGATCGTGATCTCATGCTTTTGCCCGTCGAGCGGGATGCGGACGGCGTCGAGCCGCCTGCGAATCCTCTCGGCGACCTCCATCGCCCCGTCGGTACGAGTCTCCGGCAGGGCAATCGCGAACTCCTCACCGCCATAGCGGGCCGGCTCGTCGACCTCCCGCGACTCCGCCCTGAGGATGCGACCGACCTCCCTCAGAACCTGGTCGCCCTGCAGGTGGCCGTGGTTGTCGTTGATCTCCTTGAAGTCGTCGAGGTCGAGCATCACAACCGAGAGCGGGCGATCGAATCGTTTCGCTCGCTCGACCTCCTTGCCGAGGATCTGCCTGAAGCGCCGGTGGTTCGAGAGGCCTGTCAACTCGTCGGTGATCGCCTCTTCTTCGGCGCGCTCGTGCTGCTGGCGCAGGTCGCGTACCAAGGGAGCGATCAGCGCGAAGGCGAGCAGCACCAGCGCCACCAGAATCGCGGCGATCAGCACCTGACTCCCCGAGAAGCCGGAGTCCCGCGGACCGAGTAGCGCCGCCCGAACATTGGCCGACGCATCCGGGAGCGAGACGACCCGGGCCCGGTAGTCGCCGGAGGGAAGGCTGACGTCGATCGTGTGCGCCCCTGTGCCCCCGAGATCGAGTGCGCTCGCACCCGCCGCGCCGGTCGCGATCGTCGCGCCGCCGGCGGAGACCACGAACGGGAGCCCGGTCGCTTGGTGCACGCCGTGTGCGAACTCGGTCGCATCGGTGGTCGACACGACGAGGTCGCCGAGCGGCCCGCTCGACCCGCTGATCCGCAGCTTGACGCTGGCCACCGGCTGCCCGATTGAGAACCTGGCGATCAGTTGGCCGCCTCTGCGGACCTCGAGGCGGGTCAGCCCAAGGGTCAGGGCCAGCTGCCTCACCCGCCGATCCAGAGGCGGCGTCGGCCCGGCCGGGATCTCCGTTCCGAGCTGCGCGTCGTTGGCGACCAAGCGTGCTTCGTGTCGCGCCGAGCTCAGATCGGTGCGGTACTGGTTCAGCGTCGGAGTGAGGGCGCCGGCGAGCCGTGCGTCGGCCTTCCCGGTCCTCGACTCCGAGGAAAGAGGGACAAAGGAGATCACGATCGCGATGACCGGCACGACCACGATCAGGAGCACGGTGACTGTTAGGCGCCTACGAAAAGTCATACGAAGGAGAGCGTATTCTTGCAGTGAGTAGGGGGCTCGAACACCCCTTCCCCTCCTCATTTCTGGGGCTATAGCTCAGTTGGAAGAGCGCCTGGATCGCACCCAGGAGGTCGCCGGTTCGAGTCCGGCTAGCTCCATTTCGGGAAATTCCGCAGCCGCGATAGCTTTTTCCTGACCGTGCGTCCCACTATCTGGTCTCGTGCGATCGCCATCGGTGCCGGTACGTGTGTGCTCGCATTGGCGTTCTTCGCGCCCTCAGCGGCGGCGCTGCGCCTGCACACGGTCGCTCGTTTCGACCAGCCGGTCTTCGTGACCGCACCGCCAGGCGACCGGCGCGAATTCTTCGTCGTCGAGCGGGCGGGGCGGATCCGAATCGTCCGCCACGGGCACAAGCTGCGCCGCCCATTTCTGGACATTCGACGCTTGGTCGACCTTCGCTACCCCAACAACCAGTTCCGCGACCAGGGCGGGCTCGCCTCGATGGCCTTCGCGCCGGACTACCGCCGCAGCGGCCTCTTCTACGTCTTCTACACCCACGCCGGGGGGACGATCCACATCGACGAGTTCCGCCGTGCCCCCGGATCGTCAACGCGGGCCCTGCGCTCGAGCGGCAGGACCGTCCTCACGGCCCCACGCCACGGCAGGACCGATCTGGGCGGCCAGCTCGAGTTCGGCGCCGATGGCTTCCTCTACGTCAGTTTCGGCCAGGGCGACGATTCCGACTCGAGTCAGGACCTCGAAAAGCTGACCGGAAAGATCCTGCGAATCGACCCAAAACCTTCAGACGGACTCCCCTACACAGTCCCCGCCGACAATCCGTTCTCCAATCGAACCGATGCGCGCACCGAGATCTTCGCCTACGGCCTGCGTGTGCCCTGGCGATTCTCCTTCGACGATTCGACCGGCGATCTGATCGTCGGCGATGTCGGCGACGAACGCTTCGAGGAGGTCGACCTGCTGCGACCCTCAGATGCGGGCGCGAACCTCGGTTGGCCGTTCTACGAGGGCCGCCACCGGCACAGCCCCGGAGGCACTGGCGCACTTACCTTTCCGGTCCTCGTCAAGCCTCACGCCCACAGCTCCTGCGCGATCGTCGGCGGTTACGTGATCCGCAACCGTCGTCTGCCGTCGCTGCGCGGCCGTTACCTCTACGGCGACGTATGCACCGGCAAGCTTCGCTCGGCGCGACTGGGATTGCCCCGGGCCAGCGGCGATCGCTCGGAGCATCTCGCAGTCCCCTACCTGGACTCGTTCGGCCGCGATGCTCGAGGCAGGCTCTATGCGGTCAGCCTCCTCGGGTCCGTCTACCGGTTCTCCCGCTGAGCGTGGGGCCAATGGCGACCTAGAGCCGAGCCGGCGGGTGTCCCCTATGGCGCGACACCTTCGCCGACCGGCGCTGTCACTCCTTCGTCCTCCAGCGCCGCCATCGCCGCGTTTCGCCCGTTGAGCGCGATCACCGAGCCCGCAGGGTGGGTGGCGGCGCCACAGAGGTAGAGCCCATGGACCGGGGTGCGGTGGTCGAGGCGGCGGTCCCACATTTGATTCGGCAGCGCCTCCCCCTGGAATATGTTGCCGCCGCTAAGGCCGATTCGCCGCTCGATGTCGGGCGGCCCGAGGACGTCGACGTGCTCGACGCAGTCGTGGACATCTGGGGCGTGCTCGGCGATCGCGTCGAGGATCAGGGCGCCGATCTCGTCGCGGCTCGAATCCCAATCTCCTTCGGCAAGCTCGTAGGGCGCGTATTGGGCGAAGACGCTCATCGTGTGGTGCCCGGGGGGCGCCACCGATGGGTCGTAGGCGGTCTGGAAGTAGAGCTCCGCAAAGCCGACCCGTGGTTCGCCCCGCTGGCAGGCGTCGAACGCCTCCTGCGCCGCTTCCGGCCCGGGCGTGATCGTGACCATCGCGCGATGCGGCTCGACGGCGCCGGCGGCGCTGAAGGTGGGCAGCCGGGCCAGGGCGACGTTCAGCTTTACGACCGGTGAGCGCAGCTGCCAATCCTCGAGCCGTTTGCGGAAGCCGCCCGGCAGATCGGCCGACCCGAGCATCCGCAGGGTTCGCTTCGGATCGGCGTTGGAGATCACGGTCGCGCTGCGCACCAATTCGCCGCTCTCCAACTCGATGCCCTCGCCGGGAATGATGCGAGCGACCGGGACGCCCGCGGCAAGCACTGCGCCGGCCTCCTGCGCCGCCTGCGCGATCGCGAACGAGATCCTCCCCATGCCGCCCTCCACGTAGCCCCAGATCGATCCCTGGTCGAGCAGGTCGCCCTGGTGGTGCATCAGCTTCACCGAGGCTGTGCCGGGATCCCGCGGACCCGCGAAGGCGCCGATGATGCCCTGGCCGAACAGCGCGTGGACCAGGCGCTCGTCCTCCACGTAGCGCTCCAGCGTCTCGAGGATCGACTCCTCGAAGACAACCGAGATCAGCTCCTCCTCGCCGCCCAGGGCCTCCTCCAGCTCGGCGCGGCTCGGCGAGGAGCCGAGCCAGGTGTCGCCCCGAGTTCCGTGGCGCAGCGCGAGCCGGATCCTGTTGAAGAGCTCCTCGTAGGCGAACAGGTCGCGGACATCGGACTCCGAGAAACCGTTCTCGCGCATGTGGGCGGCGGTCCTGCCGTCGTCGATGAACTCGGCGAAGGAGGTGCCGTCGGCGAACGGGCACCAGAGGTTGGGGTCGGCTGGGAAGACGCGGTAGCCGTGACTGGCCAGATCAAGCTCCCGCACCACGAGGTCGTCCAGCAACCCAACCACGTAGGCGCAGGGGCTGACCAGAAAACGGTCGTCGGGGAACGGCTGCTCGAGGGTGCAGGCCCCACCGAGCTGCTCGCGACGCTCCAGCACCAACACCCGCTGCCCCGCGCGCGCCAGGTATGCGGCGGCCGTCAAACCGTTGTGGCCTCCACCGACCACGATCGCGTCCCAGTCGCGTGCCGCAAGCTCGGAGACCGGGGCCGGGAGACCGACCTTGCCCATCACCGCGTTGACATCGACCGGGCCCATCGGCCATTCCAGCCTAACGCGCCGCTGGAGATCCGTTCAGCGCCGTGACGTCGACCCAGGCCGCGGCCATGTCGACGCGTCCGCGGCGCAGCGGCGCGCCCTCGCGCTTCAGCAGGCGCCGTTGCCGCGCTCCCTTGGCCAGAGACCCGTCGGCGCGGACCACGCGCTGCCAGGGGACGCTTGGGTCCTCGCAGGCGGCCAGCACGGCGCCAGCGAACCGCGGCGCCTCCGGGCAGAGGTCGCCGTAGGTGGTCACGAAGCCCGGCGGGACCGATCTGATCTTGCGCAGGATCTCCTGAGCGCGGGGGGAGTCGACCACGCGCCTAGTATCGCCAGCTCGGAGCGCCCGCCCCGGGCCGGACTGTGACGCTGCCGTCAGCCGAGCTTGGCGGTGTAGCTCTCGTGGAGCTCGGCCCAGCGGTCCTCTACCCTGCCCCGGATGCGCATCGACGAGATCATCGCCTCGGTCCAGCCCTGCTTTTCGGTCGAGTTCTTCCCGCCGAAGACCGACGAGGGCCGTGAGCAGCTGCTCGACACCGCCCGCCAGCTGTCCGAGCTGGAGCCCGCCTTCGTCTCGGTGACCTACGGGGCGGGGGGCTCGACCCGCGACGGTACGGTCGAGATCTCGAACCAGCTGCACAACGAGCTTGACCTCGAGACCATGGCCCACCTGAGCTGCGTCGGCGAGACGGCCGACGGCCTGCGCGAGGTCCTCGATCGCGTCGCGGCGGCCGGGATCGACAACGTGCTGGCGCTGCGGGGCGACCCGCCGCGTGGTGAGACTGACTTCGTGCAGGCGGAAGGCGGGCTCGGCAGCGCCGCGGAGCTGACTGGCTTCATCGGAGAGAACTACGGTTTTGCGATCGGCGGTGCCTGCTTTCCCGAGGTGCATCCCGAGGCCCCCAGCCTGGATGCCGACCTCGCCTACCTGAAGACCAAGGTCGACAACGGGGCGACCTTCCTTATCACCCAGCTTTTCTTCGACAACCAGGTCTATTTCGACTTCCTCGCCGCCGCTCGCGCGAAGGGAATCGACGTCCCGATCCTCGCCGGCGTGATCCCGATCGCAAGCTACAAACAGACGGAGAAGATCTGCGACCTATGCGACGCGACCATTCCCCAGCCGCTGGCCGACGCGATGGGGGCGCTGGGAGGCGACGAGCGCGCCGAGTTCGAGCTCGGCGTCGCCTACGCCACGCAGCAGTGCACCGAGCTGCTGCTCGGTGGTGCGCCTGGAATCCATTTCTACGCCCTCAACAAGGCGCCGGCGACTCGCGCAGTGCTCTCCGCGCTGCGCGCCGCCCGACCCTGGGAGCACAGCGGCCGCGAGGCGGCCGGCACGCCGGCCGACGCGGTCCGCTAGGCGGCGCACCGCCTCATCTAGACTGGCGCGTTCGATGGGCGAGTTCACCTACGAGGGCTACCGCCTCTCCTATGACGAGTACGGGGCCGGCGACCGGCCGATCGTGCTGATCCACGGCCTGCTGATGAGCCGGCACATGTTCGAGCGGCTCGGGCCGATCCTTGCCGAGCGCGGGAACCGCGTCATCGCAATCGACCTGCTCGGGCACGGACGCTCGGACCGCCCCGAGGACCTGCAGCGCTACTCGATGCCGCTGTTCGCCTACCAGGTGACGGCCCTGCTCGACCATCTCGAACTCGAGTCGGCGGTAATCGGCGGCACCTCATTGGGCGCAAACGTCAGCCTCGAGGCTGCGGTTCGCTTCCCGGAGCGCGTGCAAGCGCTGTTCATCGAGATGCCGGTGCTCGACAACGCCCTTTCGGCGGTGGCGGCGATCTTCGCGCCGATCATGATCGCCCTGCGCTTCGGGCGTCCCGTCTTCGAGGTGGTGTCGCGCGCCGCGTCAAGGCTGCCGCGCACCCACTTCATCGTCGACATCGGGCTCGACATGATCCGCCAGAGGCCCGGCCCCTCGGTCTCGGTGCTCGAGGGCCTACTGCTCGGGGAGAGCTCGCCGCGCAGCGCCGAGCGGCGCGGAATCGAGCAGCCGGCGCTGATCGTCGGGCACCCCAACGACCCGCTGCACCCGTTCGGCGATGCGGGAATGCTGACCGGCGAGCTGCCCAACGCGCGCCAGATCGACGCCGATTCGATCTTCGAGTGGCGACTGAAGCCTGACCGTCTGAACACTGAGCTGGCGGACTTCCTGGACGACGTCTGGTCAGACGCTGAGGAGCAAGGCAGAGCGGAGCGCAAGGCGCGAATGGCGGGGGCGTAGGCGTGGCGAACCGGCGCGAAGAGAAGGAGCGGCTGCGACAGATCCGCGAGGAGGCGGAGAAGCGCGAGGCCGGCGAGCAGCGGCGCAAGCTGTTCATCGGCTACGGGGTCGCGGGTGTGCTGACCGCCGCGGTCGTGCTGGGGATCGTAATCGTCGTGATCGGCAGCAGCAAGGGCGGCGGCGCGAGCGGCGCCGCGCACATCAACGCATCGAGCGGCTCCACCAACGGGGTCCCTCCCGACGATCGCAACGGCCCGAACCCCCCGCCTGTCAAGGTCTCGAACCTGAAGCTGGCGGCTAAGAAGGCCGGGTGCGTGTTGCGCCTCGGACTTCCCGACGAGGGACATACCCACATCGCGCCCGACGCGCCGACCCCCGATTACAAGACCAGTCCGCCGACCTCGGGGTCGCACGTGGAGCCGCCGTTCCAGCAGGCCGACGGCGCCTACCTGGAGGAGCCCAAGTCGATCGACGTCGTGCACTCGATGGAGCACGGCCGCCTGGAGATCCAGTACAGCCCGAAGCTTGCCCAACCCGACCAACTGGCGCTGAGGGGTCTCTACAACACGCTCTATGGGGGCACGCTGCTGTTCCCCAACCGCCAGATGCCGTACGACGTTGCCGCAACCACGTGGACGAACCTGATCGGGTGCAAGACCTACAAGGGCCCGATCACCCTCGACGCGATCCGCGACTTCGGCAAGGCAACGTGGGGGCGGTTCGGCGGCGAGCCGGTGACGAGCTTCCCGGTCACTGGGCCGACCCCGGCCACCCCCAGCCAGTAGCGCCCAGTCACCCGGCCGGCTAAGTCGAGGCCGCCCGGTAGGCGGGAAAGAACCCTCCGGATTCGCGCCCGCCGCTGAGCCGCTGATAGGCCTCAGCGTCGCAGACGATCTCGGAGGTGTGAAAGGGCTCGGTGCGGTTGGCAAAGCCGCGCTTGAACTCCTCCAGGGGATCTCCGGGCTTGATCCCACCGCCGAGGTTGAGCGGCAGACCCAAGTCCTCTGCGAAGTCCACGATCGCCGCGACCACGTTCTTCATCGGCGAGTCAGCGAAGAACCGGTCGACGCTGCCGCTGAGGTAGTAATGGAGCATCCCGTCGCTGCGCGCTGCGATCGAGCCCGCCGCCACCTCCCCGCCCGGCTCCAGCGCCAGGAACAGCGAGCAGCCTTCGAAGGCGAGGATCTCGGCGAAGTACTCGTCACCGAAGAAGTAGCGGCCCTCGGCTCCAGCCCGCTGCATCGTCTGCTCATAGGCGGCCAGGAAGCCGGTACGGTCGGCGTCCGAGGCCGCCGGGCCCGGAACGTAGCGAACCTCATAGCCACGCTCGGCGTTGCGCCGGATCTGCTGGCGATCGCTTGGGCGACTCTTTCGAGGCAGCGCCGGATCGGCGATCTGAACCTGGTTTCGGACGGTCGCGCCGCTCAGCGGCGGCTCGCCGCCGAGGCGGTGACGCAGAAAGAGGCTGACAAGGCCGGCCCCCGACCAGTCGACCTGGTCGGGGTCGAGCGCCGTGCCCCGCGGGGCGTCGATCCCGGGATAGCCGTAGGGAGAGGTTGCATCCAGCGCGTCCGCGTCGGCGATCTCGCGCACGACGAGGGGGGCCAGCATCTGGCTCTCACCGTCCGAGATCCGCAGTGTGTGGGTGACCCGTTCGGCTGTCATGAACTCGGCCGAGCGAAAGAAGTCCGGGCCGGCCATGGCGGCGCCACCGTCCTCGAGCAAATCGGCCGTGGCGCTCACTCGAGGTCGGCTGCCGCGGCGCGGAACTCGTCGGGAAGGACTCCCCAGACTTCGCAGTCGGCCAGCTCGCCGTCACGGGACAGGTGGCCCCGCATCGTTCCCTCGTGGGTCCAGCCGAGGCTGGCGACCACGCGCTTGGCGGCCTCGTTATAGGCGGGGATCCGTCCGTAGACGCGATGGGCACCGAAATCGTCGAAGGCCTTGGCGATCGTCAACGCCTCAGCCCGGCGACCGACTCCCTTGCCGCGCACGTCGTCGCCGATCAGCGCCCCCAACTCCGGGGCGGTTTCGCGGAAGAGTCCGTAGAGCGCCGTGAAGCCGACCGGCGCCTCGTGCCCCTCGACCATGATCGCGAACTTGCGGTCCTCCCCCGAGTCGTCCATCGCCCGCTCGACCCAGCCCTCGGCGTCCTGCTCGGAGAACCCGGAGCGCTGCTCCATCAGCGTCGCCGTGGCGTCGCGGTTGTTGAACCAGCGGTGCACCGCGGCCGCATCGGCGGGCTCAAACCCGCGCAGCCAGACTTTGGGGGCGTCGCTCATCGAGTCGGAACGATATGCGCGGGCTCTAGTCAGGCGCCAGCCCGTGGCCCGTGATCAGCAAGACGAAGGTCCTGCCAAGGATCCGCAGGTCGAGGGCCAGCGAGCGGTGGTCGACGTACCAGACGTCGAGCTCGATCCGCTCCTCCCAGGGGATCCCGGCACGGCCCTGGACCTGCGCCCAGCCGGTGATTCCCGGCTTCACCTCGAGCCGGCGGCGCTGCTGCGGCGTGTAGTCGGCGACCTGGGCCTCGATCGTCGGGCGCGGTCCGACGATCGACATCTCCCCACGTAGGACATTGATCAGATTCGGGATCTCGTCGAGCGAGAAGCGCCGCAGTGGGCGACCGACGCGCGTTACCCGCGGGTCGTCGCGGGTGACCACGGTCCCCACCCCGACCGGGTCGGAGTCCTGAACCATCGTGCGCAGCTTCAGCATCTCGAAGACCTGCCCGTCCTTGCCGACCCGGCGCTGACGGTAGATCGCCGAGCCGCGGCTGTCGAGGCGGATCGCGACCACTGCCACGGCGAGCAACGGCGCGCTGAGCAGCAGCGCGATCGAGGCGACGACGACGTCGAGGACCCTGGTCAACGCGTTCCCGCTGCCTTCTCCCAGGTGCCCGGACTGCCGCGCCGCGCGCGATCCCAGAGCCCGGCGGCGATCGAGGCCGTGGTGAGCACGTAGTAGCGCGCGATCCGCAGCGGGGCGAGGGGAACGAAACGTCCCAGCAACGCGGCGAGCAGGATCGCCGCCTGTGCTGCGAGGGTGACCGCATAGACCCAGCCGTGGCCGAGCAGGGCGATGTTGGCGGCAAGCGCGACCAGGTGCAGCAGCGGCGTCAGGTAGCGAATCAGCCGGTGCGAGGCGATCTGAAACGCGAACAGCGGACGGTATCCGCGCGGCGAGACCATCCCTTCGCGCACGACGATGTCCCAGAGGCCGACCATCATCCGCCGCTTGCGGGCGAACTCACCCTCCAGGGTGGGGACCATCCGCTCCTCGGCCACTGCCCACGGCGCGTACAGCGCCCGCATCCCGCGCTTCGCCAGCTCGAAGGGAAGCGAGAGGTCGTGGCTGGCGCTCGCCGGCAGCGGCATGTAGGCGTCGCTTCGCACCGCGTATATCCCCCCGTTGCCGGCCGTGACCCCGCCGAGGCCGGACTCCAGCTCGCGGACCGCCATCTCGTAGCGCCAGTAGAGCCCCTCCTGGTTGCCGCCCTCGTCGTCGGTGAATTGAACCTGGCCGCAGACGTAGCCGACTGCCGGGTCCGCGAACGGCTCCACGAGACGCAGCAGGGCGTCGCTGCGCCAGAAGCTGTTGGCATCGGAGAAGGCGAGAACCTCGCCTGAGGCGCGCTCGGCGGCGGCGTCCTGGGCGGCGATCTTGCCGCCCCGCGGCAGGTCGAGGACGAGGTCGGCGCCCGCCCCGCGCGCCGCCTCGACGGTGGCGTCAGAGGAACCGTCGGAGGCGACGATCAATTGCAGCCGCTCGCGCGGATAGTCAAGCGCCAACGCGTTTTCGACCTTCGCAGCGATCACTTCCGCCTCGTCGTAGGCGGCGACGATCAGCGAGACCGCGGGCAGCTCCTGAAGCGGGCGCGGGTGGTCCAGCGTCGGCCGTCGCCGCAGCTTCGCGAGCACCCACAGGGTCAGCGGGTAGCCCGCGTGCGTGTAGGCGATCAGCCCGGCCGAGGTCCAGAAGAGTGCTTCGAGCACGGCCCGATTATCGGTGCTGCGACGCCAGCAGCTCTTCGTAGAGGCTCAGGGTGTCGCCGGCGATCCGATCCCAGGAGAACGGGCCCTCGGCCGCGCGGCGCGCCGCCGCCGCGAGTTCCGAGCGAGCCGCCTCGTCGTCGACCAGCTCGGCCAATGCCTGAGCGAGCGCCGCGGGGTTCTCGGGCGGGACGATCCGGGCCGCCCCGTGCTCGCTGGCAAGCTCGGGAAAGCCGCCGACCGCGGACAGCACCATCGGCTTGCCGAAGGCCAGCGCCGTGTAGACGACGCCCGAGTGCTCGACGTCGCGATAGGGCAGCACGACGAGGTCGGCGCGCCGAAAGTAGGCGGGGATCTCGGGGTCGGTGATGAAGCGGGGAACGAAACGGACCGTGGTGCCCGCCGACTCTGCGAGGCGGCGCAGCGGCTCGACCGGCATGCGGGGATTGCCTACGATCCACAGCTCCGCTCCCTGCACGGAGCGAAACGCCTCCAGCAGGATGTCGATCCCCTTGTACGGGCGCAGCAGCCCGAAGAAGAGGATCACCGGGCCCTCGATGTCATTCAGCTCGACGGGCAGCGGTGTCTCCTCCGGCAGCCGGGTCAGATAGTCGAAGGCGCCGTGGTGGATGACGCGCACGCGGGCCGGCTCGACGCCGACCTCCTCCTCGAGCCGGCGCGCGCCGTGGCGCGAGTGCGCCACGACTGTGTCCATGCGACCGAAGACGCGCCGCGCGGTCGCGAGCTGGCGGCGACTGGGCTGCGGCGGAAGCACGTAGTGCGCGGTCATCACCCGCGGGCGCAGCGGCGGCAACAGCAGGGCGTCCAGACCGGGCACCGTCAGCCACTGGTAGTGGACGACGTCGGCATCGGCAGCACGCCGGAAGCGCAGCATGTCGGGAAGGTGCTCGGCGAGCTTGAGGACGCGCCTTCCCGGAGCGCTCAGGCCGCGCCCCGCGGCTCGCCGGTAGAAGCGCTCCGAGACCTCGTATCCCCGCGGCTGCGGAGTGGGGCCGTAGAGAAATCGGCTGGTGACCAGCTCGACTCCGGCGCCGGCACGAGCGAGGGCGGCGGCCAGGGCGTGGTCGTAGGGTGGCGTGAAAGCCGACGGGTCGACGAGTTGCACTCGCATCGGGTCCGATTATCGTGAGCGGGCCTTGGAGCCGACCCTCTCCTACTGCGTCGTGAACACGAACGGCCGCGAGTTCCTGCTCGCCTGCCTGGAGGCGATCGAGCGCACCGCGCCTGCCGACCTCGAGCGCGAGGTCCTGGTGCTCGACAACGCCTCCGATGACGGCTCGTCGGACGCGGCACGCGCGCTTGGTCGCGATATCCGCCTCATCGAGATGGATCGGCGCAGCGGCAAGGCGACCAACGACTCGACCCTCTTGCGCGAGGCTCGCGGTCGCTACTGCCTGCTGCTCAACGAGGACTCAGAGTTGCGGCCCGGCGCCGTCGAGGCGCTGATCGAGGCGCTGGAGGCCGACCCAAAGGCCGCCGGCGCCGGCGCCCAACTGCTCGACTCCGAGGGACACCAGGTGCCTTGTGCCTGGCGCTTCCCCGGCGTCGGGATGGCGCTTGCCGGCGCCCTTTTCCTCCACCGCTGGCTGACCGTGCAGAGCAAGGGCGGCGAGACCAGGGCGGTCGACTGGGTGCAGTCCAGCGCCATGCTGGTCCGTCGCGAGGCGGCCGCCGGGGTCAACTACCTGGACTCCGACTTCTTCGTCTACTACGACGAGTGCGATCTCTGCAGGCGGCTGGCCAACGCCGGATGGCGGACCCTTTACGTGCCGGCCGCCCGCGCCGTCCATCACGACCAGCTGGCCACCGACCTCGGCGCCGGGTTGCCGCGGATCGTCGAGTTCCACCGCAATCGCGACCTCTACATGCGAAAGCACGGCTCAGCGGCGGCGGCATTCGCTGTACGGCTTCTGACCGCCTGGGCCTACGCGCTGCGGGCGCTCGCGGCGCTGTTCCTTCCCCACCATCCGGCGGGTGTCTATCTCGCGCATGCGCGACAGGCGCTCCGCCCGGGTCGCGGTGAGAGCCTGCGCGATCTGGCTCAGCGAAGTGTGTCCTCGTCGGCGGCCTCGGCCTCGTAGACCTCGGAGATCGCGCCGGCCGGCGCCGCCGCCGGAGCCGCTCGCAACTCGCCCAGTCGTGCGATTAGCTCGCGAGGCCGGAAGAGGATCGAAAGGGAACGTCGCTCGGAGCGGGTGAGGAAGCCGCTCGTCACGAGCACAAACGGAAAGGCGAGCCAGAGCGCCAGCCGGCCCGCGAATCCCGCCGCGCCGGAGGTGGGCATCCACAACTCCCCGAGCCCGACCAGGACAGCGGAGGCGAGAACGATCCGCAGCAGCCTCCCCCACTCGTAGGGCACCGCGAAGAGGCGCTGGGTGAACGCGTACATCAACACCAGCACGACGACGTAGGACGCGACCAGGGCGAGGCCGGCTCCGACGATCCCCAGCGACGGCACCAGGGTGAGGTTGAGGGCGACGTTGGCGACGGTCGCCGCCGCGGTGGCGGGGAAGTTGAACCCCGTGCGCCCGGTTCGCCCCAGGATCACCACCAGCACCATGTAGAGGGCGTAGAGGGTGACGCCGGTGGCGATCAGGCCGATCGCCTTGTATGAGCCGAAGAAGTCCGGCGCGGCCAGCGCCCTGACGATCCAGCGCGAGAGCAGCCACATCCCGGTGACCACGAAGGTGCACCCGGCGACGAACCAGGTGACGATCAGGGCGTAGGCCCGGCGCGCCTCGTCGTCGTCGCGGATCGAGTAGGCGAGCGGTGGCCAGGCGAGCTGGAAGCCGCGCACCAAAACGTTGACCGCCTGCGCGAACTTGACCGCCAGCGCGTAGAGGCCCGCCTCGGCGAGCCCTGCATATCGGACCAGGATCACGCGGTCAATGAAGTTGAGCGAGTACAGCGACAGCTCGGCTGGCATGGTCGGAAATCCGAATCGCATCAGGCGACCCAGAAGCGGCCTGTCGACACGCAGCGAGAGGCGCCTGCGATGGACGACGATCAAACCGAGCACGAACACCGCCCCGGTCGCGTAACTGCCGATCAGCAGACCGCGCGCGCCCTCGTCGGCGCCCACGACCAGGACGACGGTGACCGGGATCGTGAGCAGCACGTTGGCGATCGTGGTGACGAAGTAGGCGCGGGCCCGCTCCTCGAGCCGGAACAGGGTCAGCAGGTACTCGAACAGGGTCAGCACCCATAGACCGCCGATCGCGATCCGCACCAGGCCGGGGTCGTGCATCTTCAGCAGCGCGTCCGAAATCTGGCCGGCGAACGGCAGTGCGATCAGCGCCCCCGCGGTGGCGGCCCAGAACATCGCCGCGAACGAGGTCGAGACCACTCGGTCCGGGTCCTCGTCGGCCTGGTAGTAGAAGCGCAGCAGCGCCTCGATCGCTCCCAGCCGGACCACGATGCTGGCCGAGACCACGCCCGCGAACAGCACCTCGGCGGCGCCGTAGTTGGCCGGGGTCAGGTAGCGCGTGTAGACCGGCAGCAGCGCAACCGCGATCAGCTTCGAGAGCACGCTCGACGCGGTGTACGCGGCACCGGTCGTGGCGAGGCGGCGAAGGTACTGCGACATCAGTCCCTACGCAGGAGCCTGAGCGGGGGATGCCGCGGGCACTTCGCGCCCCCGGTCCGCTTCGGCCTGCTCCATCGCGAGTTGAGGTGCCACGGCAAGCGACCCTCCGATCGAGAGCAGCACCCAGGTGAGGGGGTCCTCGAGGAAGCCGGCGTAGGCCATCGTGTGGGCGATTAGCGCGAGGAAGCAGGCGAAGATGGCGGCTCGAGCCGCGCTGACAACCGACTTCCCGGCTGCGGGTCCTGTCACGGAGGTCGCGCCCGCGGCCGTGCTCGAACCCTGCGCGCGGTCCGCGACCGCGACCTCCGCACCACCCGCAGAGGGGGGTGACCGCAAGCCCGGCATCAAGCCCCTCATTCCTCGCAGCAGGGTCACGAAGGCCACCACGAGCAGGGCCAGATAGGCGAGGAGGCCGAGCAGGCCTTGCTCGGCGGCGACGGTGACCGGCTCGGTGTGCGACACGCTCAGCTGCCCGTTGCCGCCGGTGCGGTGGTTCTGGTAGGCGACCGAGAAGGAGCCGGAGCCGTATCCCCACAGCGGGCGATCGCCGAACAGCGCGATCCCTTCGCTGACCAAGTTGGCGCGACCGCTGGTGTCCTTGTTGAGGGTGTGCTCGGTTGAGAGGTCGATCTTCAACGAGCCGGCAGCGGCAAGCACGAAGGCGACGGCGACGATCGCTCCGCCGGCGCAGGTGGCAAGCGTCCAACGGGCGCTCCAGCGCAGCGCGGCCAGTGCGGCAAGCCCGACCAGCAGTGCGATGAAGCTCGACTGCGAGAAGGTCGTGATCAGGCCCAGCCACAGCACCGCGACGAGGGCGCCGAGCCAAAGCACGAGGCGCGGGCTGCGCGCCCACATCAGCGCGGCGACGATCGCGGTAATCGTCAGCGCCAGATAACGCCCGAAGACGTTGGGGTCCCAGAACAGCGAGTTGACCCGGAAGTAGGTGTGAAAGTCATTCGACTGGATCACCTCGGCGTTCCAGACCAGGTGGCGTGCCGCGTACTCCCAGAAGCCGAACAGGACGAAGACCAGCGCCTCGGCGGCGACCACGCCGAGGCCCAACGCCAGCAGGCGGCGATCCCAGCGCCATTCGGCCAGCAGGGTGAAGGCGAGCGCGAACGGAACGTAGAAGAAGGCGGCGTTTTGGAGGGCGCGGGAGAAGTCCTCGGAGTAGACGGACTGCAGGGCGTAGAGCACGAGGACGGCGGCGAGGAGCTTCGGGAGCAGCGCCTGCCCGCGGGTCCTGTCGCCGGCGAGCACCCCGCGCGTCCTCGACTTTTTGCCTGCGGCTCGCGCGGGGTCCCCGCCGCCGGCGCCACCCGCGGAAGACACCTCACCGTGCTCCTCCCACTGAGTCCAGGCCACCGCCAGCACTCCGCCCGCGATCACGAGGTAGAGGGGGATGAGCAGGTTTGCCTCCTGGCCGCCGGCGTGGATCGGGACGCGGAAGGGAACCGCGGCGATCACCGCGAGGGGCAGCAGCACGGGCCGGCGGCGGAACAACGCAGTCAAGACTGCCACCGCAATCGCCGCGACGGCACCGAGTGCGACGAAACGGGCGACGTGGTCGCGCAGATCGGTGATCTCGGCCGAGTGCCACTGGTCGGCGAGGATCAGCACCGGGATCAGCGCCAGGGCAATCAGCATCGTGGCCGAGCGGCGCGGCGAGGCCTCCCAGAGCATCGCTGCGGCGGCGGCGAAGACCGCCACGAACAAGCCCGCCCCCGCTAGGGCATCGCCCATCAGTCAGCGGGCCCGGAGTTCGAGACTCGCTGCAGCGTGTGCAGCCGGATCCGCCCGCCCGGAACCAATGTCCGGTCCTCACCGAGCAGCCTGACGCGCAGACGATAGGGCCCGGTCGGAGCCGGTCGGCCGGCGCCGTTGCGACCGTTCCAGCGAAGGGCGAGGACCTTGTACGAGGGGAGCCGGGCGCCCGGGGGCAGTCTCTCCAACACCAGATTGCGTCTGCTCAGGACCTTGACCGTGAACGTCCTCACCGCGCGGTCCTCGCTGTCGACGATCTGCACAATGCCGCGATCCGACCGGGTAAGGCGAAACCGGATCCGTGCAAGGTCGGCGTGGCCGTCGCGATTCGGTGTTATGACGGTCTGCCCGTTGACCAACGGGTGAAACGTCACTTTGTCGAGGATCAACGGCTCCCGCTTGAGGCGCTGCGCAGCGGCGAATGCGGCGACCGTCGCAACGACCAGCAGCGCGAAGATCGCCGGGGCGAGGACCCGATTCGCCGTCAGGCGTCGTCGCTGCTCACGATCGGGCTGCACGACCGGCCAGATTACTTGCGCTGCAGCCCCGGATCCGGCGCGCAACGCGCCGGCACGCCGCGGCCCACAAGCAATTGCGGCGGCTTCGCCGCCTGACACGCCGGTGCCGCGGCGCAACGCCGCGGCCCACTTCTATTAGCCGCCGAGGTTGGCCTTGTCCTGGCCGACGACCACGGAGACCATTGCCCCGGCGGAGTCGCCCCTGATGTCAGGCGTCATCAAGCGCACCTTGTTGATCCCCAGGCCCTTCGCGACCTTGGCCGCCTCGGGCTTGTGCCCGCGGGTGAACATGACGACGCTCTCGGTGAAGCTGTTGCGGCTGTTGGTTACCACGCCGACCCCAAACCCCGCCCCTTCGAGCTTGTTGCCGACCGTGCCGGCGAGTCCCTGTACGGGCGGATTGGTCCCGTTGAGGACGGCCACCTCGACCTGGCTCGGCTTGACGACCCCGTTGTTCGATCCCTTGCCGTTGCCGCCCCCGCCGACCAGTTGCGATGCGCCCACCACCACGGCGACCCCGAGCACGATCACAGCGCCGATCGCCACCGCCAGGTAGCGAGGCTCCGGCATACGCCGCCGCCCGGACCCGCCACTGAAGGTCTCCCGAAGCCGCTCCATGCGCGGCTGCGCCGGAAGCCCGGCCTCCCGCCGTTGGCGGCGTTCCTCCCGCTTCGTCGTGGCTTGGTGCTCTGCGGTCAGCGTCTCCTCGCGCTTGCGGCGCTCCTCCTCGACCTTGCGTATCTCCTCGGCCCGCTCGGCCGCCAGGTCGGAGGTCGCCTCCACGCCCACGGCGTCGCGCTCGGGAGCGCGGCCCGCCCAGTCGCGAAGGCGGCGCAGGTCGCGAGCCTGTGAGAAGTACAGGAGCGACAGGATCGCCAACCCGAGAAACGCGCCCAGGCCGGCAACCGCCCCGATTTCCTTGATCAACTCCACGGCAGCGAGCCGCGGAGGCTACTTGTCGTAGACGACCGCCGCCTCTCCACCGCCTGAGGAAGTGACCAGCGCGACGATCTGCTCGGCCAGGTGAGCCTCGTCGCCGGTGAGCACGAGTTGCTCCATGCGGTCGAGCGTGGTGACCACCCAGTCGGCGTCGAGCGGGACCTCGCGCACCGCCCGCAAAATCCGCTTTGCGGCGGTCGGCTGGGCGCGCTCGGCGTCGCCGAACAGCTCCTCGTGAAGCTTCTCACCGGGCCGGATCCCGATGAACTCGATTGCGATGTCGGTCTCGGGCTCGTATCCGGCCAGCCGGATCATGTTGTGGGCCAAGTCCTCGATCCGAACCGGGTCGCCCATGTCGAGGACGAAAACCTCGCCCTTGCCGGCCCCGATGTCCCCAGCACGGATCACCAGCTGCACGGACTCGGGGATGGTCATGAAATAGCGCGTCATCTCCGGGTGGGTGACGGTGACCGGGCCACCGCGCTCGATCTGGCGACGGAAGATCGGCACCACGCTCCCGGACGAGGCGAGCACGTTGCCGAAGCGAACGCTGACGAAGCGCGTGTGCGGATGCTTCTGGCCCGCCACCTCGACGATCCATTCGGCCATCGCCTTCGAGGCCCCCATCACGGTCTTCGGGTTCACGGCCTTGTCGGTGGAGATCAGGACGAAGCGCTCGACGTCGGAGGCGGCCGCGGTCTCGGCTGTGATCCGGGTCGCGATCGCGTTGTTTCTGATCGCCTCCAGGGGGTTTGCCTCCATCAACGGCACGTGCTTGTAGGCGGCGGCGTGAAAGACCACCTCGGGCTTGAAGCGCTGCATCACCTCGAGCATCCGCGCCGGCTCCCGGCAGTCGGCCAGCACCGACTCGACGTTGGTGAAGTGGCGCTCCTCGACCATCTCGCGGTCGATCCCGAAAAGGTTGCTCTCCGACTGGTCGAGCATCACCAGCAGGCGGGGGTGTACGCGGGCGATCTGCCGGCAAAGCTCGGAGCCGATCGAGCCGCCGGCGCCGGTGACGAGCACCTTGCGGTCCTGCAGGTAGGCGCCGACGCGGTCCAGCTCGACGTGGACCGGATCGCGGCCCAGCACGTCCTCCACCTGCACCTCGCGCAGCTGCGTGGTCAGCTGCACGCCGCCGCGCAGCAGCTCGAAGACGGTGGGCAGCGTGCGCACGGCGATCTCGCGCTCCCGGCAGGCTGCCACGACCTGGGCGCGCAGCGTGCCGGGAGCCGAGGGGATCGCGATCACCACCTCGTCGGGCTCGGTCTCGTCGAGGATCCTGCCGATCTCGGCCGTCGATCCGAGCACCTTCAGTCCCAGCATCCGCATCCCCCGCTTGCGGGCGTCGTCGTCGATGAAGCCGATCGCCACCGAGCCGAGGTTCGGGTTGAGCTGTAGTTCGCGGACCACCATCTGCCCGCCCGAGCCGGCGCCGACGACGAGCACGTCGCGGCCGCGCGCGATGCGGGCGCCGCGACCCGGCCGTTCGACCACCAGCCTGACCAGGAGGCGAGCCCCGGCGACCAGCATCAGCGTGAACATGAAGTCCATCACCGCAACGGATCGCGGCAGGCTGTCGGCGAACGGCTTCGCGACCGTGAAGACGAAGATCAGGATCAGGCTCGACACGGCAACAGCGCGGACGATGCCCGCGAAGTCGCGCAGGCCTACGTAGCGCCACCACTTCTGGTAGAGGCCGAAGGTGGCGAAGACGATCACCTTGCCGACCGCGACGAAGGCGACCGACTGAAGGAAAAGGGTCCCGTAGCGATCCGGGATGCCGTGCGCCTCGTCGAGGAAGCGGAGGCGGAAGGCGAGCAGAAACGCAAGCGCGCACAGCGCCACGTCGGCCACTATCTGAAGCGTTCGGCCCCGGTAAACAGGGTGGTTCAAGCGCCGCATGTAACCGGTCGATTCTAGACGGCGGCGCGGGAGGCCCGGGGGCCGCAGATCGCTTCGGCAACGAACCTGCCGGTCGCCTAGCATGTAGCGCCCGCTCAGCCGGGCTCCGGCGCGCCCATGCTCATACTCGCCAGCATCTCCGACGTCGTTCTCGACCCGATCATCAATGTCTGCACGAACTTCATCGGGTCGGCCGGCCTGCCCGCGGTCTTCCTTCTGATGACGCTGGAGTCCGCGTGCATCCCGGTGCCCAGCGAGGCGATCATGCTGTTCGCGGGCTTCAGCGTCTCGAAAGGCGACCTGACCCTGTTCGGGATCGTCGCCGCGGGCGTGCTGGGGAACATAGTCGGCTCCTGGATCGCCTACGCGCTGGGCTACTACGGACGACTGGAGCTGCTCGAGCGCCACCATCTCTTCCACGTCAACCCGCGTCACCTCGCCTTGACCGAGCGCTGGTTTCAGCGTTACGGGAGCGCGACGGTCTTCTTCAGCCGCATGCTGCCGATCATCCGCACCTTCATCTCACTGCCCGCCGGAGTGGCGCGGATGCCGTTCTGGCGCTTCACCGCGCTGACCGCAGCCGGCTGCATTCCCTGGGTCCTGATGCTGGCCCTCGTCGGCCGCAAGGTCGGCGACAACTGGGAGCACTGGCGCCACAACCTCGGCTACCTCGACTACGTCATCGTGGCGGCGATCGTCGGCGCGATCGTCTACCTGGTGATCAAGCGACGGCGCGGCGGGGGGGCGGGCGAGGAGACACCGGAACCCGAGCCCGCCGGGGCGAGCGGCGGTTGAGCGCGGCGTCAGTGGACGGAAGGGGTCCGGCCGCGGACGCGCCGGTGTCGATACCAGCGCGGCGCGCGATGACGCTGGGGTTGATCCAGGGCCCGGCCGAGCTGCTTCCCGTCTCCAGCTCCGCCCACCTGGTGCTGGTGCCCTGGCTGGCGAGGTGGGATTGGGACGGGCTCGATCCAGAGCTGCGAAAGAGCTTCGAGGTGGCTCTGCATGCGGGCGCGGCCGCCGCATTGCTGATCGGCCAGCGAGGCGTGATCGCCGGCGAGCTGCGCTCCTTCGACGCACGCCGGGCGGCGGTGCTGATGCTCTCGTTCGCCCCCGCTGCGCTGGTCGGATACACGCTGGAGCGGCCGATCGAGCGCCACCTCGGGGGCCCGCGGACGACGGCAATCGGCCTGCTCGCCGGGGCGGCAGCGATGATCGTCGCCGACCGGCGGCCCCAGCGACGGGGACGGGGCGAGGCGACGGCGGTCGATGGGCTTGCCCTCGGCATCGCCCAGGCGGCAGCACTGGCGCCGGGCGTATCGCGCAACGGCGCCACGCTGGCCGCGGCCCGCTGGCGCTGCTTTACGCGCGAGCAGGCCAACCTCCTGTCGCGCACGGTCGCGCTTCCAATCATCGTCGGCGCGGCGGTGCTGAAGGGCGCCCGCCTCCACGGCCGAAGCACCGACCCCTCGCTGCGCAAGGCGATGAGGGTCGGCGTAGCCACGTCGTTCGCCTCTGCGCTCGCCTCCCAGGGGCTGATCCGCCAGGTCGAGCGCGACCGCGCCCTCTGGCCCTATGCCGCCTACCGCGCCGGGCTGGCGGCGATCGTGCTCGCACGCCTGCGGCGCGTGCGCAGGCGACCCGAGGCTGAGGTTCAATCGAAGCTGATGGAGATCGGCGGCCGCGAGAGGGTGACGTGAGCGCCCAAGACAGCCGGGTCGCGTGAGCGATACCGACGCCTACGCGCGCGCCGGGGTCGACCAGAGCGCCGCCGACTCGGCGGTATCCGCGCTGGTCGAGGCCCTGGGTGCGATCGAGCTGGGTCGCCCGTCACGCCAGGTGCCGCTGCCCGGGCACTACGCGAGCGTGATCCGCATCGACGAACGGACCGGGATTGCCCTCGCAACCGACGGTGTCGGCACCAAGCTGGCGATCGCCGAGCAGCTGGGGCGCTACGACAGCGTCGGAATCGACTGCGTGGCGATGAACGTCAACGACGTGATCTGCGTCGGGGCCGAGCCGCTGGCGATGCTCGACTACGTCGCGGCGGAGATGGCGGATACCGAAGTCTGCCGCCAGATCGGGGTCGGGCTTGCCCGGGGAGCGCAGGTCGCCGGGATCGAGATCCCGGGCGGGGAGCTGGCCCAGCTCGGCGACATGGTGCGGGGGTTCGACCTCGCCGGGGCCTGCTTCGGGATCGTCGCCCTGGACGCGATCGTCGATGGCTCGGCGGTAGAGCCCGGCGATGCGGTCCTTGGCCTTCCCTCCTCCGGTCTTCACTCCAATGGCTACATGCTCGCTCGCCGGGCGCTCGACGGCATCCCGCTCGACGACGAGCAGCTCGGGGCGCCGCTCGGCGAGGTGCTGCTGACCCCGACCGAGATCTACGTTCGGCCGGTGCTCGAGCTCCTGGGCTCCGGCGTCGCGACGCGTGGCCTCGCCCACATCACCTCCGGCGGGCTCGGAAACCTGCTGCGACTGCGGGCCGAGGTCGGCTACGAGATCGACGACCCGCTTCCGGCGCCGCCCGTGTTCGGGCTGATCCAGGAGCGCGCCCAGGTCTCAGACGACGAAATGCATGACGTCTTCAACATGGGCTGCGGGTTCTGCTGTGTGGTCGCCGCGCAGGACGAGGAGGCGGCGCTGGCGGCGCTGCGCGGCCACTACCCCGGCGCGAAACGGATCGGCAGGACAACCGCGGGACCACGTGAGGTGCGCCGCTCCGGTTGATCGCCGCTGCTACGGTCGCCGCCGTGCAGATAGCGATCCTGATCTTCGAGAAGCTGACGGTGCTCGACGCGATCGGGCCCTACGAGGTGCTGCGCTCGGTGCCGGGCTGGGAGGTGCGGATCGTGGGCCCGCAAGCGGGGCCTGTTCGCGCCGACAGCGGGGCGCTTGGGCTGGTGGCCGACTACTCGATCGACGAGGTCACCGAGCCCGACATGGTTCTCGTCCCCGGCGGCGAAGGCAACCGGCCGCTGCTCACCGACGAGCACGTGCTCGGCTGGCTGCGCGACGTCGACCGAAACACTCGCTGGACGACCTCGGTCTGCACCGGCTCGCTGGTGCTCGGCGCGGCCGGGTTGCTGGAGGGAAAGCGGGCGACCAGCCATTGGCTCTATCTCGACCGCCTGCGCGAGTACGGCGCCGAACCGAGCTCCGAGCGCATCGTCGAGGACGGCAAGTTGATCACCGCCGGCGGCGTCACGTCGGGAATCGACATGGCCCTGCACCTGGTCCATCGCGAGCTCGGCGAGGAGGCGGCGCAGGCGATTCAGCTGGCGATCCAATACGACCCCGAGCCTCCGTTCGACAGCGGAACGCCGGCGACGGCTCCAAAGGAGATCGTGGATGCTGTGACGCAAGTCGCCGCGGCGAGCGACGAGTGGCTCGGCGCCAGGACCTAGGTCCGCTCCCACAGCGTTCCGGTGAGGACGCTGACCGGCTTCAGCTTCCACTCGGCCGCCAAACCCCATAGCTCGGCTTCGACAAGCGGCCGTGGCCGCCCGACGAGCATCTCCGCCTCGGCGGTCGCGATGCGGCCGAAGCGCTCGATCGCGGCTAATGGCTCGAGTGGCCCGTCGTTGACCGGCGACGCTCCGGCGGCCAGCGCCGCGTCGCGGTAGGCGCTGTACGGCTGCCAGCCCCAGACGCTGTGCCGCTGGCCGTCGGCGCCGATGAAGATCGCGGTGGAAAACGGGACCCGCTCCCTGCCCTCGGTGGTCCGCACCTGGCCGGCTGCCCGCGCCTCCTCGGGGACATCGCGCACCTCGTCGAGGTCGGCGGCAAACAGCTCGGTGATCGCGTGCGAGTCGAGGTCGATCCGGAACCGGTCGACGTCGAGCCCCACAGGCCCGGCCTCGGCGACAAGCGTGTCGGCGGTATCGAGCTTTCGCCGCCCAACCATCAGGCCCTCACGCAGGCGGCGTAGATAGCGGTACTCGTGCTCAGAGCCCTGCTCGCCCGCCGCCTTGACCGCCATGCAGGCGGGATAGGAGCTGCGGATCGGGTTCTGGGTCCAGATTCGCGGGTCGCAGGGCATCCCGGTCTCCTCGCCGACGGCAAGCCAGTGCGACATCAGGTCGGCGAAGCAGTCCGGCCCCGACCCGATACGCCCCTCCTCGTCGCGATAGTCGGGGCCGTACAGGCGCGCCAGACCGCCCATCACCCAGACGAAGCGCAGTTCGCGATCAAACTCCCACATGAGTTTGCGAAGCTTGGGCTCGCTGCCCCACGACCAGGAGCAGGCAGGGTCTGTCAGGTAGCGAACTTCTACGGGCACGGAGTTGCCGAGAATACGTCCCGGATGCGCGAACCTCCGTGATCAGAGACGAAATGGACGCCCGCTCCACAAGCGCTCAGATGATCGGAACGGTCCTCTCGGGCCGTTATCGGCTCGAGGCCAAGCTCGGCAGCGGCGGCATGTCGACCGTCTACCTGGCGCGCGATTCGACGCTCGACCGGCAGGTCGCGGTGAAGGTCATGCACCGCGAGATGTCCGAGCAGCCCGAGCAGCTGGAGCGCTTTCGCCGTGAGGCGCGCGCGGTCGCGAAGCTTTCCCATCCCAACGTCGTGGCGGTGATCGACGCCGGCGAGGACGGCGGCCATCCGTACATCGTCTTCGAGTACGTCGAGGGCGAGAACCTCAAGCAGCGGATCAAGCGGCTCGGGCCGCTGGACCCGCAGGAGGCGCTCGCCTACGCGATCGAGATCGCCCGCGGCCTCACGGTCGCCCACGGCCGCAAGATGGTGCACCGCGACGTCAAGCCGCAGAACGTGCTGATCAATGCCGAGGGCCGCGCCAAGGTGACCGACTTTGGGATCGCCCGCCAGCTCGAGCAGCAGGGCGTCACCGACACCGGCCGGGTACTGGGCACAACCGATTACGTCTCGCCCGAGCAAGCGATGGGCCATGGCGTCGACCCGCGCTCCGACGTCTACTCGCTGGGGGTCGTGCTCTACGAGATGCTGATCGGCGACGTTCCGTTCAGCGCCGACACCCAGGTCGGGGTGGCGATGAAGCACGTAAACGAGGAGCTACCCGACGTGCAGCGGCGCCGCCCCGAGATCTCGGCCGCGGCGGCGCTGACGATCGAGCGGGCAACCACCAAGGACCTGGCGAAGCGCTACAAGAGCATCGCGGAGATGATCGACGACCTCGAGACCGCGCTCGAGGTGGAGGCGGCGCGTGCGGGCTCCACCGAGGGCGAGGCAACCACGGTGCTCAAAGCCGTGCGGCCCCGTCGGCGGTGGCTACGCGGCCGCAGCTGGCGCTCTCTGGCGGGGGCGCTGGCGGTGCTTGCCCTCGCCGCGGCGGCCGTCGCCGCGGTCGTGATCATCTCCGGTGGTGGGGGTGGGGGTGGGGGTGGCACAAAGGCCGGCAGCCCGATCGCGGTCCGTTCGGCAACCGACTACGACCCCGAGGGCGATGGGAGCGAGCACTCCGAGGAGGTGCAGCTGGCGATCGACGGAAACCCGACCTCCACCGCCTGGACGACGGAGACCTACGAAACCGGCCCGGAGGTGGTCAAGGAGATCGGGCCGGCGGGCGTCGGCCTCTACCTCGACACCGGGCGCGACGTCCCCGCCAGATCGCTCGAGGTTCGATCGGCCGAATCGGGATGGGATTTGACGGTGTACGGATCCCCGGGGCCGCCCCCGGAGGTTCTCGACGGCTGGACCGAGGTGGGCAAGCAGACCGACATGGGCACGCACCAAACCGTCCGCATCGACACGGACGGCAAACAGTACCGCTACTACCTGCTCTGGATCACGAAGCTGGCCTCGACCGACGCGGGATACGCGGTGGAGATCAGCGACGCAAGGCTGTTCAGCTAGGCGGCCGTCAGAACTCGTACGACCGCGCCTGCTCGTGGCGCTCGACCGCTAGCCCGACGAGGCGATCGCAGAGGTCGGGGTAGCCGATGCCGCTGGCCTCGAATAGCTTCGAGTAGACGCTGGTCTCGGTGAAGCCCGGAATCGTGTTGATCTCGTTGACCAGCACCTCGCCCTCCTCGGTGACGAAGAAGTCACAGCGGGCCATGCCGCTGCAGCCGGTCAGCGAAAAGACCTGCGCCGCCAGCTCGCGGACCCGCTCCAGCGTCGGCTCCTCGAGCGGGGCGGGCACGACCAGGTCCATGCCGCCCTCCGAGTACTTGGCCTCGTAGTCGTACCAGTCGGCGTGAGCGACGATCTCGCCCGGCAGCGACGTCTCCGGCTCGCTGTTGCCGAGCACCGAGCACTCCACCTCCCTGCCGCTCGCCGGCGCCTCGACGATCACCCGCGGGTCGTGGCGGGCGGCGAGCTCAACAGCCTCGTCGAGACCGCGCTCCGGCGAGGTCACCTTGCTGATCCCAACGCTGGAGCCGAGCCGCGACGGCTTCACCCAGAGCGGCAGCCCAAACGAGGCGGCGCGCTCTCGCCAGCCCTCCTCGCCCGCCTCGACGAAATCGACCTGCGCAACGCGGTGGAAGGCGAGCAGGCGCTTGAAGCTGAGCTTGTCCATGCAGAGGGCCGAGGCGAGCACGTCGGCTCCCACGTAGGGCAGATCGAGGCACTCGAGCAGTCCCTGCACGGTGCCGTCCTCCCCGAACGGCCCGTGCAGGACCGGGAACGCTACCTCGCAGTCGAGCAGCCCGGCGCCGGGCGCCAGCCGCACCGCCTCGCCGTCGCACGACCAACCTCCCTCGCGGTCGATCAGCACCGCGACCGCTTCGTGCCCCGCCTGCCCCAGTCCCTCGGCGACCGAGGCGCCGGAGCGCAGCGAGACCTCGTGCTCGCTGGAGCGGCCACCGGAGAGAACGGCGACCCGCATCCGCTTAGCCGGCCCGTGGGACAGGAGTGGTCGGCGTCGTCGTCGTGGTCGGGGGCGGGGTCGGCGAGATGAAATGCCCGACGAAGATCGTCACCGTGCTGCCCTTCGTCGCCGTGCCGCCCGGCGACGGGAACTGGTCCACCACCTTGCCGTCCTGAGTCGCGACGTCGACGTCCTGCGACTGGACCGAAACGACAAAGCCCTTCGAGCGAAGCGTCGACACCGCACTCGATTGGGTCTTTCCGATCACGTTGGGCACCGTCGCCTTCGCCTGGCCGCTGGAGACGACGATCGTCACGGTCGAGCCCTGGTCGATCCGCTGGCCGGCGTCGGGCGCCTGCTGGAGCACCTGCCCCTGAGGCGCCTTGTCCTGGCGCTTGACCACGGACGGGACCAGACCGGCGCCGCGTATCTCGGACTCGGCGATGGCTTGCGTCTCGCCGACCACAAGCGGGACGTCGACCTTCTTCGGGCCGCGCGAGACGGTGATCGTCACCTCCGAGCCCTGTCGGGCCAGGGACCCACCGGACGGGTCGCTGCTGATCACGGTACCCGTGGGGACGGTCTCCGACGCCGCCTTGACCTCCGCGACCTTGAAGTGCGCGGCCGCCAGCTTGCTCTCCGCGGCGGCCTGGTCGAGGCCGGCCACCGACGGAACCTTCGCCTGCCCGGGGCCCGCGTTGACGGTCAGGGTCACGGTCGGCTTGGTGCAGGAGAGCTTCAGAAGGTCGCAGCTCTGACTTGCCTGCCCCGCCGGCGGGTCCTGCTCGAGCACGATGTCCTTCCGCGCCAGGCGATGAACGGTGTCCGTTTGCACGTCGAACCCCTTCACCCCCAGCACCGTCTTGGCGTCGGAGAGGTTCTGCCCGAGCACGTCGGGGACGTCGGCCTTCGGGGCGCTGCGCTGGCTGAGGATCAGGCCGACGACCAAGCCGAGCAGGATCGCCCCCACGACCCAGCGCCAGCGGCGCCGACCTTCCTCGTCCTCGGCCCCCGGGGGAGTCGGCCCACCATCCGCGACGGCGGCCTCGGTCGGCGCCAACACAGGTGGCAGGGGCGCGAAGGTCGCGGTGGACCCCGGAGGCGCCGAGGCCGGGTCGCGCTCCGCCGCCTCGAGGGCGGCGATGAACCCCTCAGCGTCGGCGAACCGCTGCCCCGGGTCCTTGGCGAGCGCCCGCATGACGACCGCATCGAGGGCCGGCGAGACCTGCGGGTTGAGCGCGCTGGGGCGCTGGGGCACCTGGGAGACCTGCTTGAGAGCCACGGCGACCGTGCTGTCACCCTCGAACGGGACCTGGCCCGTCAGCGCCTCGTAGAGGATTACGCCGATCGAGTAGATGTCGGACGACGGCGTCACGTCCAGCCCCTGGGCCTGCTCGGGGGACAGGTAATGCGCGGTCCCCATCACCGATCCGGTCTGGGTGATCTCCGAGACGCCGGCGCGGGCGATGCCGAAGTCGGTGACCGTCGCGTGGCCCTCCGAGTCAACGATCACGTTCTGGGGCTTGAGGTCGCGGTGCACGATGCCGTGACGGTGCGCGAAGCGAGCCGCCTCGAGGATCTGGCGCACGAGCGCGACTGCGGCGGCCGGGGTGAGGCCGGCGTCGATCAGCTCCTTCAGCGAGCGCCCCTCGAGGTACTCCATCGCGATGTAGTAGGTGCCGTTGACGGCGCCGCGGTCGAACACGCCGACCACGTTGGGGTGCTGAAGGCCGGCCACTGCCTCCGCCTCACGACGGAAGCGCTGCACGAACTCCTGGTCCTGGGCGAAGCGGTGGTGCAGGACCTTGAGCGCAACCTTGCGCTGCAGATGGGTGTCCTCGGCGACCCAGACGTCGGCCATGCCGCCGGAGCCGATCCGACCGATGACCCGGTAACGGTTGTCGACCAGCTGATTCTCGGCGACCTCAGGCACGCCTACTGCCCTTCACTGAGGATCGTCTCCATCACCGCGCGGGTGATCGGTCCGGCGACCTGGGCGCCGAAGCTCGAGGTGCACTCGATCGTCGCCGCCACCGCGATCTTCGGGTCGTCGGCCGGTGCGAAACCGATGAACCAGGCCTGGTTCGGAAGCGAGCACCCTTCTCGCCCGCTGCCCAGCTCGGCGGTTCCGGTCTTCCCCGCGACGTGAAGCGAGGATGGGAAGACGCCGGCGGCCGTGCCGTCGTTGACCACGTTTTGCATCATGTCGTTGAGCTCGGTCGCCGTCTCGGGCTTCATCACCTCCGATTGCACGGTCGGGTTCATGCGTTTGACGGTGCGGCCGTCGGGGTCGACGACGCGGTCCCAGAGCTGCGGTCGCATCAGCTCGCCGCCGTTGGCGACCGTCGCCGCCACCTCCGCCATCTGAAGCGGGGTGACGAACAGGCGCTCCTGGCCGATCGCGACGCGACCGATGTCGATCGCGTCGCCGGGGCCCACCAGGTGGCCGTTGTCATAGACACCGCTGATTGCCAGCTCGTCGTTCGGCAGGTCGATCTGGGGCTTCGAGTTGAAGCCGAAGCGGTCCATGTACTTGTACATCGTCGCCGTGCCCAGCTTCTCCCCCACCTGCGCGAACACGGTGTTCACCGAGTTGGTCAGCGCGTCGGTGAGCGAGATCGGGCCGAACTGCTCGCCTCCCGAGTTGGAGAGCGGAATACCCTCGATCGTGATCGGCGAGCTGCCGTTGATCACCGAATCGGGCGTGAACTTTCCGCTGTCCAGGGCGGCGGTCGTGGTGACGACTTTCATCGTCGAGCCCGGTGCGTAGCCGCTCTGGGTCGCGCGGTCGAGCAGCGGCGCCGAGGTGTCCTTGTTGAGCTGGGCGAAGTGATTGAGGATCTGGTTGGGGTCATAGGGCGGCTGGCTGACCAGGGCCCGGACCCTTCCGGTCTGCGGCTCGATCGCCACCACGGCGCCCGCACGTCCAGCGAGCTGATCGAGGGCCACACGCTGCGCCGCCGGGTCGAGAGAGGAGACGATGTTGTCGCCCTGCTGCCGTTGTCCCTGGAGCTGGTCGAGGATCGAGGTGAACTCCGACTTGTTGCCGACCAGTTCGTCGTTGTGGTAGCGCTCGAACCCGGCCTGGCCCCGATCGAGGAAGCTGTAGCCGATCGGGTGCCCGAACAGACTGCCCTCGGGGTAGTGACGCACATAGAAGCGGCTGGCCCCCCTGCCCTCCCTGGCCGAGCGAGCGAGCACCGAGCCGTCGTCGGCGAAGATCGTTCCGCGGTGCACCTGCAGCTCCTCGAGCAGCGGGCGGCGGTTGACGCGCTTGTCCTTCAGCGCCTGGGCGTCGAACACCGACCAGTAGGACGTAAAGCCGATCAACACCGCGAACATCAGCACGATCAGCCCGTACAGCTTTGCGACCTGGGCGTTCACAGCACCAACCCAAGTTCGCGCTCGGCCCCGCAGAATGCTCCTTTGGTGAGCCTCGCGCTCATGACGGCACCGGTAGGGGCTCGCCGTCGGGGCCGCCCACGAGCTGGCGGCGCGCGCGGTCGGAGATCAGCAGCAGCAGCGCCAGCAGCACGAAGTTGGCGACGATCGAGCTGCCGCCGTAGCTGACGAAGGGCAGGGTGACGCCGGTCAGCGGTATCACCCTCGTCACCCCGCCGATGATCACGAATGCCTGGATCGCGAACACGGCGGTCAGCCCGGTGGCGAGCAGCTTCGAGAAGCCGTCGCTGGCGATGATCGCCGTCTTGAATCCGCGGGCGGCGATCAGCACATAGATCAGGCAGACCGCTGAGGCGCCGAACAGACCCAGCTCTTCGACGATCAGCGCGTAAATCGTGTCGGTCTGGGCGGCTGGCAGAAGCGCCACCGGTGGATTGCTGCCGGGGATGAACAGCAGCGACTGCCCGAACCCCTGTCCGAACAGGCCGCCGTCAGCCTGGGCGAAGATCGACTGCAACACCTGGTAGCCGGATTGCTGGGGATGCTGGTAGGGGTCGAGCCAGACGTCGACGCGCTCGTGCACGTGCGGCACGGTGTTGGCGAAGAACCAGGCACCGACCAGGAACATCGCCATCCCGATCACCACGAACGAGAAGCGCCCGGTGGCGACGTAGAGCAGCGCCAGGATTGCCGCGAAGAACATCAGCGAGCTGCCGAGGTCGCGGATGTAGACGAGCATGAACATCGAAGCGCCCCAGATCACCAGCAACGGCCCGAAGTGCTTGAGGGGGGGCAACGTGACCCCCGCGACGCGACGCGCTCCCACGATCAGCACCTCGCGGTGCTCGCGCAGGTAGCTGGCGAGGAAGATGACGATGCAGATCTTCGAGAACTCGGCCGGCTGGAACGAGACCGAGCCGACCTTCACCCCCAGATAGGCGCCGTTGACCTGCTGTCCGATGCCGGGCAGCCGGGGCGCGAGCAGCAGCGCGATTCCGAGGGTGGCGATCAGGTAGCGGTAGCGCTCCAGCAGCTCGTAGTCGCGCAGGAAGTGGATCGTGAGGGCGAAGAGGACGAGGCCGAGCACGAACCAGTTCGCCTGGTCGCGGGCCAGGGTCTCGTCGATGCGGTAGATGACGATCAGCCCGAAGGCGGCGAGCAGCGCCATCAGCGGGAACAGGTAGGGATCCGCGTAGGGCAGCCGGGCCCGCAGATAGAGGTGGGCGGCGATGCAGATAGCCAGGAAGTAGGCGCCGTAGAGGATGCTGAGGTTGCCGAGACGGGTCCCCTCCTGGATGAACACGGCCGTGAATCCGGCGGTGAGCAGCAACGCCACCGGCACCAGCGCGATCAGCTCGCGGTTGCGGGCGCTTCTCATCGCCTCAGTGCGTGTTCGCGCTCATTCATGGCAACGCTCCCTCGCTACGCTCGAGATCCTCGATCAGCGAGACGGCGTCGCTACGCGAACGCAGCTTGTGGCCGGTCACCGAGCCCTGCCGGTCCTTGGGCACCGAGCTGGTCTGGATCGGGCTCGCGTAGCGCTCCTGGTAGAGGCTGATGCCGAACGGCAGGTCGTAGGGCAGGCCCCGGTAAAGCGCCACACGCCCGCCGTCGTCGGTGCCCAGGAACCAGATCTGGCGGTTGCCATACCAGGCCCCGAAGCCGACCGCGCCCAGCACCAGCAGCACCGCGAGCACCTTGGCGGCCCCCTTCAGCGCCCGCCGCGGGCCGCTTGGCCGGGCCTCGCGGCTGCGGGCCGCTGCGGCGGCACGCATCTCCTCGCCACGCAGCCCCTCGGCCTCGGCCGCCGGGCCGACCAGAGTCGGGTGCTCGGGCTCGGGGGCCGGCGCCCCGACCTCCTCGAGCTTGAATGCGATCGCGGTGATGTTGTCGCGCCCCCCGGCCCGGTTGGCCTCGTCGACCAGGGCTCGCACGGCCGCATCGAGGCTGGTCGAGGAGCGGAGGATCTGCGCGATCCGCTCTTCCCCGATCATCGTCGTGAGGCCGTCGGAGCAGACAAGGTAGATGTCGCCGGGGCGCGCCGCGACCGTGCCAACGTCAGGCTCGACCTCGGCCTCGGGCCCCAGCGCCCGGGTGATGATCGAGCGCTGCGGGTGCTCCTCGGCCTGCTCGTCGGTGAGCTGACCCTTACGGCGCAGCTCCTCGACCAAGGAGTGGTCCTGAGTCAGCCGCTCCAGATTCGGGCCGCGCAGCCGGTATGCGCGGCTGTCGCCGATGTGACCGATCGCCACCTCCTCGCGCTCGGCGTCGACGATCGCCGCGGTGAGCGTCGTGCCCATGCCGGCGTGGCTCTCGTCGCTTGCGGCGTGGTCGTGGATCTTGCGGTTGGCTAACTCGAAGGCCTCCCGCAGGGCCGCCTCCGGTGGGCCGGACGGAAGGTCGCGGTCAAATGCCTCCGCCGCAATCCGCGAGGCCACCTCGCCGGCCTGGGCGCCCCCCATGCCGTCGGCCACCACGAACACCGGCGCCCGCACGTAGTAGGCGTCCTCGTTTGCCCGGCGCTGGCGGCCGGTATCGGTGCGGTATGCCTGGTCGGCGATCCTCAGCATCGGTCAAGCCCCTAGGTACCCGGTTCGAAGCGGAACTCGGTGTCGCCGATCCTGATCAGATCGCCGGCCACCAGCTCCGCCTCCCCGGCGAGGGCCTCGTCGTTGAGCAGCGTGCCGTTGGTCGACTTGAGGTCCTCGACATAGAAATGGCCACGGTGCGCGTAGATCCTGGCGTGTAGGCCGGAGGCGTAGCGGTCCTCGATCTGAACGTCCGCATCGCCCGAGCGACCGATCGACAGGCCCCCGAACAAATCGAAGCGCGAGCCAGCCTTCAGCCCACCGCCGCGCTCGACCACCAGCCAGCCCTCCTCGGAGGAGGAGCCATTGCCGTCCAGAAGCGGCGCTCCGTGCAGTCCCGTGGCGTCGGGTGCGGGCGCCGCCGTGCTGCGCAGGTCCTTGAGCGCGCTGCGCGCAATCCAGAGCAAGAACAGGTAGAGGACGGCGATGAAGCCGAACTTGAGCCCAACAGCGATCGGCTCGTAGTCCACTGGCCCTGGCTACTGCTCGATGTCGAAGCTGAACGTGGAAGTGCCGACGGTGACTTCGTCCCCCGGACGCAAGCGGGAGGAGGTCACCTGACGCCCGTTGATCTTGACGCCGTTGGTGGAGCCGAGATCGGCGATATGCCAGTCGCCGGTCTCGGCCCGGCGCAGCTCCGCGTGGCGGCGCGAGACGTTGGGGTCCCGCAGAACGCAATCGCAGTCCTTGGAGCGCCCGATCACCGCCTTCGGCCCGTCGAGCACGTAGCGACGATCGCCAATCGAGACGATCGCTCGGGTTGAGACGAGCCCGGCCTCCGGTCGCTTGCGAGACCGATCCTTCTCGCGCTCGCGCACTGCGGAGTAGACCATCGTGTGGCCCTCTTCGCCCTGGCTGGGGGCCTCGCCCTCGTGGGAAGGCGGCTTGACGAGCCGGGTCTGGATGCCGAACTCGCCGAGCCGAAGTCGCTCGTCGGTCTGAAAGTTGACCGCCGGCCTCGTCAGCAGGTCATAGCTGCGCCGCCGAGCATGCTCGAGGAGGTAGCCGGACAGCTCCTGTTCGAGCGAGCGCTCATAGCCCTCCAGCTTCGTGCGGTCCTGCTTGGAGAGGTACACCGTGTACTCGTTCGGTACGTAGATCCGCGAAACCGAGGCGGTCTTGTGGGCATCCATTTCCTTGGCCAGCTTGCGGGCGAGCTCGACAGGCTGCACTTCGGAGGAAAAGGCGCGGCTGAACACGCCCTCGACGAGGCCTTCGATCCGTGCTTCGAGGTTGCGCAGAACGCTGATGGCGGGGCTCCTTGGCAGGGTCGCGGAGTCCGGGGCGCGAGAACGCCGCGCCCGAAATCCTACGAAAGTGTCGCTTCTCGACCGGCTTCCCGTAGCGGTGCCGGATCGGGTCCGAGCGTTGCCCCTCGTGGCTCTGCCGCGCCCCTGGCGCGCCAGACGACCACCGTGGCGACGACCGCGAGCACGGCCGCGGCCAGCACCCCGGGCGACGGACCGGCAGTGCTGGCCTGTAATCGCAGGGCAGCAACCAGCGCCGCGACCCACAGGAGCGCGCCCAGAAGGTCGAGGGCGGGACTGCGCCCACGCACGACCAGACCGAGTGCCAACGAACCCAGCGACCACAGCGCGACACCGAAAATGAAGGTGGGATCTGCCACCAGCGGAAGCAGCAGGTCACGCGCCGCCTGCCCGGCCGACTGCTGCCATCCGGCGGGCGCGACGTGCTGCGGACCGAACAGGAGCTTGCGGTCGAGGACGGACTCGGCGATCGCCACCCACGCGTAGCCCGCGGCGCCGAGCACAAGGCGGTCGCGAGCCCGGCCCGCCAGTCCGGCGAGCGCCGGGTAGATCGGTGCGGCACCCGCCAAGCCGAGTAACGGCGATGCGGCCGGCAGGGTAAGGGCGCGCCCGCCTGCGCCGAGCAGCAGCACCGGCGGGAGTGTCAGCACGGCGACCACGAGTGCCGCGCCGGGGCGACCAGCGGAGCCAGCCAGCCAGGCGACCAGCCCAGCGGCGCCCAACAGGTAGCCGAGGCGAGACCACAGAAGGGTCAGCAGTCCGGCGGCAACCGGGAGGAAGTAGGCCCAGGGCGGGCCGCTGTTCGGGGTGAAGATCATCGCCGCCCCGGTCAGCGCCGCGACCGCGCCGGCCCCCGCCAGCTCCGCCGGGCCCGCTGCCGCCAGCGCCCCAATCGCGTTGGCCAGAGATGGGCGCCGGCGTCGCGGTCGTGGCACGCTTCGCCCAGCCTCGAGATCGGGCAGCGCGTCCTCAACCGCCGTGGCGAGCTCCTCGAGCGGCGGGCGCAGCTCCGGGTCGGCCTCCAGGCAAGCATCGATCGCATCGACAAGCTGCGCTGGCAGGTCGGGGCGCAGCTCGGCAAGCGGCGACACCGGCTCGCCGATCGCCCGCGCGGTGGCCGCCGGCGTCGAGCGGGCATTGGGGTTCTCGCCGCTCCATGCTTCGTAGAGGGTGAGCGCGAGCGAGTAGACGTCGGCCGGCGGACCGGCGGCATCCCCCTCGGCCTGCTCCGGTGCCATGTAGGCGAGCGTGCCGACTATGTCGCCGGTCGCGGTAATCCCGGCTCCGTCGAGGAAGCGGGCGATGCCGAAGTCCATCAGCTTGGCTCGTCGCTCGTCGGCGGCGAGCAGGACGTTCTGCGGCTTGATGTCGCGGTGCACGACGCCGCGCGAGTGGGCGTGCTCCAGCGCGTCGCAGAGATCAGCGGCGGCCTCGCCGACGTCGCGGTCCGAGAGCTCCCCCTGACGTTGCATCTCGGCCAGCGTTGCGCCGTCGATCAGCTCACTGACCAGGTAGGCGCTACGGCCGTCCTCTCCAAGCTCGTAGAGGGTGACGACGCTGGGGTGGTTGAGGCGAGCGACGGCCTGCGCCTCGCGCATCACCCGCTCCACCGGCTGACCGCCAAGCTCGATCACCTTCACCGCCACGTCGCGCTCCAGGCGCTCGTCCCATGCCCGGTAGACCGTGCCAAACCCACCGCTTCCCAACCGCTCGCGGACCTTGAAACGGCTCATGATCACTGCGCCCACCACCGCTCCTTTGACTTCGGGACGCGCCGCCCCAATCCTTGTCGGAAGGTCCGCAATCCCATCGGAAAGCCAAGAGCGCAACGTTTCCTGCGCACCGGCTGACCGGGGCGGCATACTCTCCGCGAGGCGAACCGACCCTGGGAGACTCACGCCTTGGAGTTCTTCGACGAGGATTCTCCGGACCCGACCGCAACCCACGCAGCAGAACCGAGGCCGCCGCGCACGCGGGGCGGTCGCCGGCCGCCGCGCTCACCGCGCCAGCAGATCATGCTGCGCCGTGGGATCGCCGCCGGCGCCGGGTTGCTCGTGTTGGTGCTGCTTGTCCTCGGCGTCAAGGGTTGCCTCAACGCCCGCCATGAGCGAGCGCTGAGGGACTACGGGAAAAACGTCGCCGACATCGTCCAGCAAAGCAACCAGACCAGCACCTCGCTGTTCAAGCAGCTCGAGAACGCCGGGTCGCTGAGCGTCACCGAGTACACCAACAACATCGCTTCCTACCGCAGCGAACTCGACAGCCTGCTCCAGCGGACCGACCGGCTGAGCGTTCCGGGGGACATGGGCTCGGCGCAGCAGGCCTTCGAGCTGACGATGCAGCTGCGCCGCAACGCGCTGACCAATATCGCCAACTCGATCTCCACGGCGCTCGGAAGCGAGGGCCGCACGCAGGCGATCAACAAGATCACCTTTCAGATGAAGGCGATGCTGGCCAGCGACGTGCTCTACCGCCAGATCGCCAAGCCGGACATGGAGAAGGCACTGAGCGACAACGGCGTCGACGATGTGCCGATTCCCGAGAGCAAGTTCCTGCCCGACGACAGCTGGCTGGACTCGACCAAGGTCGAATCGGCGCTGGCCCAGGTCAGCGGAACGGCGTCGGCCACCCCCGGGATCCACGGGCTGGGCTTGATACAGACGAGCGCCAACGGACAGGTCCTTCAGGACGGCGTCCCGGCCACCGTGACGGCCGGCGGCAAGCCGGAGCTCGAGGTACAGGTCCAAAACCAGGGCGACCAAACGGAGAGCGGGGTCACGGTCTCGGTGACGGTCAACGGCGGTCAGCCGATCGAGCAGCAGATCTCCTCGATTGGGCCCGGCGAGACGCAGACGGTGAAGATCCCGCTCACCCCGGCGCCCAAGGGGCAGGCGACGCTTGACGTCGAGGTGGTGCCGGTGCCCGGGGAGCAGGTGGCGGACAACAACAAGGCCTCCTACGACGTCACCTTCCAGTAGGGCGGCTGCAAACCTTCGCATTGCGGCGTCCTCGGTCACCGCACTGCTCGGTTTTCGCCGCCTTGGTTTTCGAGCCCGGTCGGTTTTCGCGGCCCAAGGTGCCTAACTATCCTTCGGCGGCGTGAGCTCTGACACGGCAGGAATGATCGCCATCGCGGCCGGCGCGCTTGCGATCGTCGCGCTGGTGGCCTGCGCACTGCTGGCCGGGCGGTTGCGCCGCATCCGCTCCACCCAGCAGGTGATCGCCGGCGAGGAGGGTGAGCGCACCCTTTCCGAGCATGCCGGTCAACTCGACCAACGCCTGGCCGCGCTTGGACGGCAGGTGGAGGACTCGGTCGGCAGACTGGAGGGGCGCGACGCGGAGCTCGACCTGCGCCTGCAGGGCGCGATCACCCAGTGCGGTGTGGTCCGTTACGACGCGATGGGAGACATGACTGGGCGGCAATCGAGTTCGGTGGCCCTGCTCGACTCCCACGGCACCGGGGTCGTGCTGTCCTCGATCCTGCATCGCGAGCAGGCCCGCCTCTACGCGAAGCCGATCACCGAGGGCCGCTCGGAGTTCGATCTCTCTCCAGAGGAAAGCCAGGCGCTCGAGGGCGCAATGCGCCCCGGGACGTGAGCACTCGGATCGCCTATCTCGGCCCGGCGGGCACGTTCACCGAGGACGCGCTGCGCAATGCGATCGCCGACGCCACCGACTTCGAGCCTCTGCCGGCCGCAACGATCCACGACGCGATCCTCGCCGTCGAGCATGGCGAGGCAGACCGGGCGCTGGTGCCATTCGAGAACTCGATCGAGGGGGCAGTACGGCCGACCCTCGACACGCTTGCCCTCGAAGCCGAGGCGGTGGCGATCGTCGGCCAGTTCGACTATCCGGTCCGGGTCAGCCTGATCGCACGAAACGAGCTGCCCCTGGCGCAGATCACCGCGGTGCTCTCGCATCCGCAGGCCAGCGCCCAGTGCGCGCGCTTCATCCGCGAGCAGCTCCCGGACGCCGAGGTGCGGGCCACGGCCAGCACCGCGGACGCAGTTCGCACGGTCAGCGAGACCGAGCAACCCTGGGCGGCACTCGGCGCGCATGCCGCCGCCGGCCTCTATGGCTGCATCGAGCTGCGCGACGGAGTCGAGGACTCACAACAGAACGTGACCCGCTTCGTGTGGATCGCCCCGCGCGGCACCGAGCCCGAGGGCGAGGAGCCCTGGAAGACGTCGCTGGTCTTCTCGGAGCTCGGCGAGGACCACCCGGGCGCCCTGGTCGATGCGCTGCTCGAATTCTCGCGGCGCCAGATCAACCTGACGCGAATCGAGTCGCGGCCGCTGCGCAAGGGCCTTGGCCGCTACATGTTCTTCATCGACCTCGAGGGCAGGGCCTCGGAGCCATTGGTCAAGGAGGCAATCGAGGGCCTACAGGGCAAGGCCGAGTCGGTCCGGCTGCTGGGCTCATATCCGACGGGCTGACGAGCGCAACCCTCTAGAATCCGGCGCCATCATGGCTAGACATCGCGCCTCGGCCGCCGACGGGCGGGCCAATGGAGGTCCGCCGCACAACGGCGCGAGCGCGAACGGCCATCCCACCACCAACGGCTATCGCAAGAGCTTTCCCGGCAACGGCCGCGTCCTGGTACTGAACGCCAGCTTCGAGCCGATCAACGTGTGCACGGTTCGACGTGCCGCCGTACTTGTGCTGAAGGACAAGGCGGTGTTGCTGGAGCGGGCCGAGCGCCCGCTCCGTTCGGAGCGGCTCAGCCTCGATCGGCCGACGGTCATCCGACTGATCTCCTTCGTGCGGATTCCCCGCGACGCCCACGGCCGCAAGATCACCCGCAAGGCGGTGCTGGCCCGCGACTCCTGGACCTGTCAGTACTGCGGCACGGGCAAACCGGGTCTCACGGTCGACCACGTGATCCCGCGCAGTCGCGGCGGCAAATCGGTGTGGGAGAACATCGTCGCCTCGTGCGCGACATGCAACCGGCTGAAGGGCAGCCACCTGCCGCGGGAGATCAAGATGCACCCGCGCACGAAGCCGAGGGCGCCGGGGCCAACCGTGTTCATCCGGATCGCCAGCCCGACCATCCCCAACGCCTGGCAACCGTACCTGGCACCCGCCTGAGCTGGCGACGGCTTTGTGGACGGGTGTCGGCGGTCTGCGAGCAGGGCTATGGGGTGGTTGGCTGCCGAGCGGACCGCCGACGCCCGCCAAACGCAAAGGGGCCGCCCCCTCTCAGGAGCAGCCCCTTTGCAAAGGTGCGGGACGAAGCGGATCGGAGATTCGCGGCCGAGCGGGACGTGCTCCCAGCCTCTCTTCACCGCCGGTGCCCGGGCTGGATTCCGCCGGGCGACCCGCACAGATCACGTGTGTGACCTGCCTGTGCCGGCGCCTAACACGCCGGCCAGTTCCGCCCTAGCGGCCCTGCACCTTCGGCGTCCCGAAAAGCATGTGATTCAAGTTAGGACCACCTCCTTTCTCCGGTGATCCCAATTCAATCAGGTGGCTCAGTCGGGCGCCCGCGGGGCGGCCCGCTCTTCGGCCAAAGTCTGAAGAGCGCGTCTCTTCTCCTGCACGAATCGCTCCGCGAACTCCCGGAACCGCGGCGATCTTCCGAGCCGTTCCGCGGTCCGGGGCGCGAGGGCGCTTAGAAGGATCAGCGGCCGTGCTCCCGGCTGCACGACCACCTCCGCCCGGTCGCTGCGGATGGCGGTCACGACCGCTTCTCCGACCTGCTCCGGCGGCACCGTGCGAACCATTCGCGGCGGCTCGCCGACCCGTTCCTGGAGACGGCCGAACATCCCGACCCGAGAGACGAACCCCGGGCAGATCGCAGAGAAGCCGACCGGGTCCTCGTCATGCTCGGCGCGAAGGGACGCGGTGAAACCGACCACGGCGTGCTTGGAGGCAGTGTAGGTCGAGAGATAGGGAAATGAGACCTTCCCCGCAAGCGAGGCGATGTTGACCACATGACCGCGGCCGCGCTCCTGCATGCCGGGCAGCGCCGCGCGCGTGATCAGCATCAGCGCCACCAGGTTGACCTGGGTCAGCCCCTCGATCTCGTCGGCCGTTCTCTCCAGGAACGGCCCGCCGAACTCGAGGCCGGCGTTGTTGACCAGGATGTCGATTGGGCCCAGTGCGTCCTCGGCACGGGCCACCAAACCTTCGACCTCGTCGCGCTCCATGAGATCGGCAGGAACCGACTCGACTTCGACGCCAACGCCCCGAAGCTCGGCGATCAGCTCGTCAAGCGGCGCCTCCGGGAGATCGGAGAGCACCAGGTTGACGCCCTCCGCTGCCAACGCTCGTGCGATGTATCCACCGAGCCCCCCGGCGGCGCCGGTGATCAGCGCATTGCGGCCGCGCAGCTGCTCCACGGGGCCAGCCTACAGCTAGCTCTTGCGGTGGCCCTTGGCCGGTTTGGCGGCGTGCGGGGCGGCGCCATCGGTCGCCGCCTCCGCGCCATCGGTCGCCGCCTCCGCGAGCGGCAGCGTTGACTCCTCAGCCTCTCCCTCCGCTGGCTCTTCACCCGACTCGACCACCAGCGCCACGGCGCTCACCCGGTCGTCGGCCTTCATGTTCATCACCCTCACGCCCTGGGTCGGGCGGCCCATCTGCGAGATGCCGCTCACCGAGGTGCGCTGGACCATCCCGTTCTGGGAGATGAACAGCAGCTCCTGGTGCTCGCGGACGATCAGCGCCCCCGCCAGACCGCCCTTCTTGGTGGTCAGCTTCGCGGTCAGCACGCCCTTGGTTCCCCGCCCCTTGACCGGGTACTCGGACACAAGCGTGCGCTTGCCGTAGCCGTTCTCGGTGACCACGAACAGCTCGGTGTCGTCGCGGGCCACGTCCATCGCCAGCACCCGATTGCCCTTGTCGGAGACGTTCATGCCCTTGACCCCGCCGGTGTCGCGGGCCATCGGACGAACCCGCTTCTCGGCAAAGCGCGAGGCATGGCCGGATTTCGAGACCAGCAGCAGGTCGTCCTTGCCGCTGGTCAGGCGAACCTGGACCAGCTCGTCGCCCTTGCGGATCTTGATCGCGATGATCCCGTCGGCGCGGATCGGCGTGTTGTAGGCGGTGAACTCGGTCTTCTTGACCTGGCCGTTAGCGGTCGCGCAGACCAGGTACTTCTCCTCCTTGAAGTCGCGGGTCGGGATCACCGCCATCACCCGCTCGCCCTCGCCGAGCGGCAGGACGTTGACCAGGTTGCTCCCCTTCGAGGTCCGCGAGCCCTCCGGCAGCTCGTAGACCTTGCTGCGGTAGACCTTGCCCCGGTTGGTGAAGAAGAGCATGAAGTCGTGGGTCGAGCAGATGTGCAGATGCTCGATGTAGTCGCCCTCCTTCATGTTCATCCCCATCACCCCGCGGCCGCCGCGATGCTGCTGGCGGTAGGTGGCGAGCGGCAGGCGCTTCACGTATCCCGACGCGGTCAGCGAGACGACCATCTGCTGGTCGGCGATCATGTCCTCGATCCCGACGTCGCCCTCGAAGTGGGTGATCTCGGTCCGCCGCTCGTCGCCATAGGAATCGACAACCTCGGCCAGCTCGTCCTTGACCAGGCCCATCACCCTGGTCTCGTCGGCGAGGATCGCCCGCAGCTCACCGATCCGCTCCATAAGGTCGCCGTGCTCGCTGCGCACCTTGTCGGACTCCAGCGCCGTGAGCCGCTGCAGGCGCATGTCGAGGATCGCCTGCGCCTGCTCGCGCGAGAGCTCGAACTTCTCGATCAGGCCGTCGCGGGCGGTGTCGGGATCCTTCGAGCCGCGGATTAGCTTGATCACCGCGTCGAGGTTGTCGAGCGCGATCAGCAGCCCCTCGAGGATGTGGGCGCGGGCCTCGGCTCGGCGCAGCTCGTACTGGGTGCGCCGGGTAACGACCTCGCGTTGGTGCTCTACGTAGTACTGGACCAACTCACGGAGGCCGAGCGTGCGCGGCACACCGTCGACGAGCGCGACCATGTTGACGCCGAACGACGTCTGCATGGCGGTCTTCTTGTAGAGGTTGTTGAGAACGACCTTTGCGGGTGGGCCCCCGCGCTTCAGCTCGATCACCAGGCGCATGCCGCTGCGGTCGGACTCGTCGCGCAGGTCTGAGATCCCGTCCAGCTTCTTCTGCCGGACCAGGTCGGCGATCTTGGTGATCAGGCCGTTGTCGCCGCCCTTCTTGACCATGAAAGGCAGCTCGGTGACGATGATCGCCTCCTTGCCCCCCTTCAGGGGCTCGACGTGGGCGCGGGCGCGGACCCGCAGGCTGCCGCGGCCCGACGCGTAAGCGTCGCGAATCCCCTCGGCGCTCATCACCCCGCCGCCTGGGAAGTCGGGGCCCTTGACGTGCTCCATCAGCCCCGCCAGGTCGATCTCGGGGTCCTCGATGTAGGCGATCGTGGCGCCGACCGTCTCGCGCAGGTTGTGGGGCGGGATATTGGTCGCCATCCCGACCGCGATCCCCGTCGCGCCGTTGACGAGCAGGTTCGGGAACCGGGCCGGGAGGACCAGCGGCTCGCGTTGCCGCTCGTCGTAGTTGGGCCCGAAGTCGACGGTGTCGGCGTCGATGTCGCGCAACATCTCGGTCGCCAGCCGGTCGAGACGCGCCTCGGTGTAGCGCATCGCGGCCGCCGGGTCGTCGTCGATCGAGCCGAAGTTGCCCTGCCCGTCGACCAGCGGGTAGCGCAGCGAGAACTCCTGCGCCATGCGGACCAGGGTGTCGTAGATCGCCGAGTCGCCGTGCGGGTGGTACGTACCCATCACCTCACCGACGACAAACGCGGACTTGCGGTAGGGCCGGGTCGGCTGCAGCCCGAGGTCGTGCATCGCGTAGAGAACCCGGCGGTGCACGGGCTTCAGCCCGTCGCGCACGTCGGGCAGCGCCCGGCCGACGATCACGCTCATCGCGTAATCGATGTAGGACGAGCGCATCTCCTTCTCGAGCTCGCGCTCCTCTATTCGCCCGGTGAGGGCCTCCAGGGCCATCAAACCTCCGTTCCTCGTTCCTCGTTCCTCGTTCCTCGGGTGGCTGGACCAGCGGTCGAGTAACGAGTAACGAGTAACGAGCTACTACACATCAAGGTTTGTCACTTCCTTGGCATAGCGCTCGATGAAGTCGCGGCGCGGCTCGACCTGGTCGCCCATCAACATCGCGAAGATCCGGTCTGCCGCCGAAGCGTCGTCCATCGTCACCCGCTGCAGGGTGCGACTGTTGGGATCCATCGTCGTCTCGCGCAGCTCGTCGGCGTTCATCTCCCCAAGACCCTTGAAGCGCGACAGCTGAACTCCGTGCTTGGCAAGGTCCATGACCGCGCGGTGCAGGTCGACGAACGAGAGCGCCTCCTCGCTGCGACCGCCGAGCCTCACGTCGAAGGGCGGGCGCCCCATCTGCTTGAGCAGGGTCGCGTGCACCTCGGCGAACTTGCGGTACTCAGGGTGCTTGAACAGCTGATCCGGAAGCGTGTGGGTGCGGGCGAGGCCGGACTTGCGATGTATGGCCTTCACCTGCAGCTCGTCGCTCGAGTCCTTGGTGATCTCGGTCTCGAAGGGCTCCTCGGCGGGGGTCTTCTTGGACAGCACCTTGCGGGCTTCGGCCAGCGTCGCCACCTCTTCGTCGAGCAGCTGCGACTCCTCCAGGAAGCGCACCAGGTCGTGACCGAACTCCGCCTGCAGCGATGACGCCCACCCCTCGTACTCCTTCGAGCGCCGCACGTAGCTCTGCCAGCGGCTCTTGGTCAGCTTCTTGGAGAGCCCGTTGGCGTCGACAAGCTCGAAATCCTCGATCTTGTCGCGCAGCAGCAGCTCCTCGAGCTCCGACTCGCGCTCTATGTAAACCGACTTCCCGCCAGACCTGACCCCGTAGAGGGGCGGCTTGGCGATGTAGACGTAGCCGACGTCGAACAGCTCCGGCATCTGGCGGTAGAGGAAGGTGAGCACCAGGGTGCGGATGTGGGCGCCGTCGACATCGGCATCGGTCATCAGCACGACCTTGTGGTAGCGGGCCTCCTCGATGTTGAACTCGTCATGCACACCGGTGCCGATCGCCGTGATCAGGGCTTGAATCTCGATGTTGGCGAGCACCTTGTCGATGCGATTCTTCTCCGCATTGATGATCTTGCCGCGCAGCGGCAGCACCGCCTGCGTGTTGCGGTCACGGGCCTGCTTCGCAGAACCACCCGCGGAGTCGCCCTCAACGACGAACAGCTCCGCATGGGCAGGGTCCTTGACCGTGCAGTCGGCGAGCTTGCCCGGCAGGGTCGAGTTCTCCAGCGCCGACTTACGGCGCGTCAGGTCGCGTGCCTTGCGCGCCGCGTCGCGAGCCCGCGAGGCGTCAATGGCCTTGGTCACGATCCGGCGCGCGTCGCCCGGGTTCTCCTCCAGGAACTCGCCCAGCTTGCGATTCACGGTCGCCTCGACCAGGCCCTGGATCGGCGGGTTTCCGAGCTTGGTCTTGGTCTGGCCCTCGAACTGAGGATCGTGCAGCTTTACCGAGATCACCGCAGTGAGCCCCTCGCGCACGTCCTCACCGGAGAGGTTCTCGTCCTTGTCCTTCAGCAAGCCCCTGTTGCGCGCGTGCGCGTTCAGGGTCCGGGTCAGCGCGGAACGAAACCCCGACAGATGGGTGCCGCCTTCCTGAGTGTTGATGTTGTTGGCGAAACTGAAGATCGACTCCTGGTATGAGGAGTTCCACTGCATCGCGACCTCGACCTGGCCGTCCTCCTCGTCGGCCTCGAAGTAGATCGTCTTGCGGTGGAGCGGCTCGCGGTTCTCGTTCAGGTGGTTGACGAAGTCCTTGATCCCGCCGTCGTACTGGAAGCTGATGCTGTCTCCTTCGCCGCGCTCGTCGACCAGCTCGATCTTCAACCCGCCGGTCAGGAACGCCGTCTCGCGCAGCCGCTCAGCGAGGGTCTGGAAGTCGTACTCGATCTCCTCGAAGACCTCGAGGTCGGGCAGGAAGGTGATCGTCGTGCCTGTGGCCTTGGTCGTGGCGCCGCGCTTGAACTCCGAGGTCGGCTTTCCGCGCTCGTAGTCCTGGGTCCACACGTAGTCGTCGCGGCTGATCTCCAGGTGAAGGCGCTCGGAGAGCGCGTTGACAACCGAGACGCCGACTCCGTGCAGGCCCCCGGAGACCTTGTAGCCGCCCCCGTCGCCGAACTTGCCGCCCGAGTGCAGTGTGGTCAGCACGACCTCCGCCGCCGGGCGTTTCTCCTTCGCGTGCTGATCGACGGGGATGCCGCGGCCGTCGTCGGACACGGTGCAGCGGTTGTCCGGGTGAAGGACGATCCGCACGCCGTCGCAGTAGCCGGCGATCGCTTCGTCGACCGAGTTGTCCACCACCTCATAGACGAGGTGGTGGAGCCCGCGCGGGCCGGTCGAGCCGATGTACATGCCCGGCCGCTTGCGCACCGCCTCCAGGCCCTCGAGGACCGTGATGTCCTTGGCGTCGTAGGAGGCGCCGCCCTTGCGTGAGTCCTTCCCGGGACTCTCTTTGCGCGCTGCGCTGCCCTTGGGCGGCTTCGCTCGCGCATTGCTCTCAGCCAAGAAATTCCTTCCGTTGGTCATAGAAAGCCCCGAATCGCCGGCGGCCTCAAATCGGCCTCAACACCAGCGTCGGGGCAAACGATCAAGTTGACATAAAGGATACCAGTTTCGGCCCCCGGAAATACCCGCAAAGAGTCACAAAAACCCTGCAAATCACGCACTATTTTGAGACGGTCCGTCGAGCCTTTGGAGCAGGTCCAGGAAATTCGTCCCCGAGCCCATAGGCTGGCTAGCCAGCCAGCAGCTTTAGAGCCTTCGGGGAGCGCTCCCCGAGCCGCTCGCCAAGGCGCGCCAGCAGCTCGCCCTCCATCAGGCTCAGCTCCTGCGCCCAGGTGGCGCTCTGGCAGCGGATCGTCAGCACCCCGTCGTGCTCCGCGACCGGTTCGGTGGCGGCGGCGATCGCTTCTCCCACCGCATCGCTCCAGACCGTCTGCGCCGCCGCGAGGTCGGTGCGCGGAGCGCTGCGTTCGAGGGCCGCGCGCAGCGCATGCGAAGCCGGCCTGGGCATCGAACGGCCCATCAGGCGACCGCCTCCAGCGCCCCTGCGGATCCCGACGGCATTCGCACCAGCCGCTCTCCTGCGGGCGAGGGAAGGGCATCCTCGTCGGCGGCGCTGATCAGGCTCTGTCCGGCATTCGCGAGACGCGAGGCCAGCAACTCGCGGTGGGCGGGATCCAGCTCGCTCATAACGTCGTCGAGCAGCATCAGTGGAGCTGGAGAGCCGGCGGCAATCAGGGTCTCGCGCTCGGCGAACAGCAGCGCCAGTAACCCGGCGCGCTGCTCTCCCTGCGATCCGTACCGGCGCATCGATCGCCCGCCGATCGTCAGCTCGAGCTCGTCAAGGTGCGGACCCAGGGACGTCCTGGCCCGCCGCAGGTCGGAGGCGCGGCGCTCGGCCAGAGCCTCCCGCAGAGCCTCGGGATCGGCCTCGCTGCGAGCGGCATAGCGCAACTCCGCGGCCTCGACGCCAAGCTCGGCCGCCGATTCGCCAAAGCGAGGGGCAAGTTCGGCCGTCGCCTCGTCGCGCGCCTCGATCAGCGGCGTCGCGGCTGTCGCGAGGGCGATGTCCCATGCGTCCAGCTCCGCCTCCGGCGAGAGGCCGGCGGTGACCCTACGCAGCAAGGCGTTGCGCTGCGCGAGCCTCTGCCCGTAGTCCTGCCGCAGACCCGAGCGCGAGGGCCAGCGCGCGGCAATGAAGCGGTCGATATGAGCCCGGCGCTCCGCCGGCGGGCCCTTGACGAGGACGAGGCGGTCGGGGCTGAAGACGACCAGGTGCGGACGGTGGCGGGCGATCGTCTCCGGTGGCGCCGGCTCCCCGTCGAGCAGGTGGCGCCGGCCCTCGGCGCGCGAGACCGATGCCAGCAACGAGTGCGAAGTCTGCTCGTCCGCCAGGGCAACCAGCTCGGCGCGGGCGACCGACTCTCCGAAGCGGATCAGCTCCCTGCGATCGCGAGTCCGAAACGAGCGGCCGCTGAGGCCGAAGAAGATCGCCTCCAGCAGGTTCGTCTTACCGGTTCCGTTGTCACCGACGACAGATGTGATTCCGGGCCCGATCTCGATTTGCAATCGATCAAGGCTGCGAAGGTCGCGAACGTCGAGGCTGACCACCCGCATCCCGCAACCCTCCGCGCTACACGTTGAGCCGGATCGGCATCACCAGATAGCGGTAGTCCTCGCCCTCGCCGGGTTGCAGCAGACCCGGGCGCAGCGGCGAGATCAGCCGCAGCAGCAGCTCGTCGCCCTCGACGCTGTCGATTCCGTCCTTGAGGAACTCCGGGTTGAAGCCGATCTCCAGCGGCTCGCCCTCGAAGGCGGCCGGCATGGTCTCGGTCGCGTCGCCCACCTCCGGCGTTTCGGCCGCCACCGTCAGCTCACCGGACTTGAACGAGAGGCGCAGCGGGGCGTTGCGTTGGGCGAGCTGGCTGACGCGCCGAGTCACTTCCAGGAACTCCTCGCGAGGCAGTCGCACGTCATGGTCATAGGACTCGGGAAGCAGTTGCGTGTGGTTGGGGAACTGGCCCTCGATCAGCCGCGTCGTCAACACGACCCGGCCGGCCACGAAAACTGCCTGATTGGGCAGCAGCGAGATCTCCACCGTCTCGGCTTCCTCGCCGACCAGGATGCGCGCCAACTCTCGAAGCGCCCGGGCGGGCACGTTCGCCTCCAGCTCCCCGCCCACCTCTGTCTCCAGTTCGGTGCGCTTGACGCTAAGCCGGTAGGAGTCGGTCGCGACCATGGTCATCTGGCGGTCCGCGGCGCTTACCAGCACGCCGGTGAGGACCGGCCGCATGTCGTCCCGCGAAGCAGCGCGCGCAACGAGCTCGATCGTGGCGGCAAATGCCGCTGCCGGAATCCGCAGCGGCTCGTCGGTCGGAGCCGGGAACTGCGGGAAGTCCTCGGCGGGCAAGGTACGAAGGTGAAAGACCGCACTGCCCGAGCGCAGCTCGACGTCGCGCTCCGCCTCGCGGGTCTCGATCGTGACCTCATCTACTCCCAGCGACCTCGCCACCTCAACCAGCTGCCGACCCGGCAGCAGTACGGATCCATCGGCGTCGACATCACCTTCAAGGTCGGTCTGCAAACTCATCTCGAGATCGGTCGCCCGCAGCGCCAGTTTTCCTCCATCGCTGGAGAGCAAGATGCCGCCGAGAGCTTGAGTCGTAGCGCGGGTGGAGACTGCGCGGCTAACGATCCCAAGACGCGCAACGAGCTCTTGTCGCTGTGTAGTGATCTTCAAAAGAGGTTGTCCTTAGTCATATTTAGGTTTGTGGATTTTGTGGATAGGGTTGCTTTTTGGCTTTCTAGTGCCATATTTGCCCTGTGGGTTCCTGGAACTGAAGGGTTGGATTCTTACAGTGCTGGCGGCCGTCAAGCGGTTGCGCCGAGCTGACTGTGGATGTTGTCGCGTAGACGCTCGAGTTGCTCGCGTGTCTCGATATCGCCGTCAGCACAGCGTTGTTCGACACGGCGGATGGCGTTAAGAATCGTCGTGTGATCGCGGCCGCCGAACTCGCGGCCGATCTGAGGTAGAGAGAGGTCGGTTATTTCGCGACAGAGGTAGATGGCGAGTTGGCGCGCGCGCAACGGCGCTGCGGCTCGGCTTGGACCGACGATGGAAGAGTGCGGCAGGTCAAATGAGGCTGCAGCCGCGCCTTGGATTGCCTCAACGGCGTTTGGTCTCGGCCGCGGGTCGGCGGGGATGACTTCCTCGACCAGCTCGGAGCTGAGGGGCCGCGCGCGCAGCGAGGCGTGGGCGATGACACTGGTCAGCGCTCCGTGTAACTGGCGGATGTTGGCGTCGATGCGATGCGCAAGAACCGCCAGCGCGTCGCTGTCGGCGACCTCGACGTTCGCTTCGCGGACCAGGCGTCGTAGAACAATCAGGCGGGTGGCGAGGTTGGGAGGCTCCACCGCGACCGTGAGACCCCATTCGAAACGGTCGCGCAGCCTCGCGGCGAGGGTTGACAGCTCGCTGGGGATGCGATCCGCCGAGAGCACAAGCTGGCTCCCGGCCTCATAGAGCGCGTTGAAGGTGTGGAAGAACTCCTCTTCGGTGTGGCGTTTTCCCTCTAGGAACTGGACGTCGTCGATCAGCAGCACGTCGATGTCGCGGTAGCGGCGTTTGAATTCCTCCGAGCCGGAGGCATGAAGAGCGGCGACGAACTCGTTGGTGAAGCACTCGGCGGTCGAGTAGCGGACGTCGAGCTCCGGGGCGCTGTCGCGCAGGTAGTTGGCGATCGCCGCCAGCAGGTGTGTCTTGCCGAGCCCCGGCGGTCCGTGCAGGAAGAGCGGGTTGTAAGCCTCCGCGGGAGCCTCCGCGACAGCCAGCGCCGCCGCGTGGGCAAGACGGTTGCCCTCGCCGATCACGAAACGCTCGAAGGTGTAGTTGGGGTTCAGAACGGCCCCGCCCACCCCGCCGTCGGTCCCAGGTGCCGACTCGAGCGGCGCGAAGCTGACCTCGCGAAGCCCGGCCGCCACCTGGGTCAAAGCCTGGCTGATCAGCGCCGCGTAGCGACGCTCGACCCAGGCACGGATCCCGTCCGGAGCTTTTACGTAGAGCGTGTCCCCCTGGGCCGCCGCCGCGCGCAGGGGCTCGAGCCAGAGCCTGAAGGTCGCGTCGGGGACCGAGACGCGCAGCCTCTCGGTCACCGCCTGCCAGATCGAGCCGAGGTCCTGTTGCGCCGCCGTGTCGCTGAAGCCGTCCTCAACGAGGGGCCGGGCGGTCGGCTGATCTGGGACTTGCGGCACCTGGCGTAGACCCCTCTCATCGCGGTTCCGGTGGCGGCGGTGCCGGTGCATTGGGTCGCCGCCACGTCGAAGCGGCGCCGACCTTACGTGGCCGCTCGACCCCCTGCAAGACGCTCCCTCGCAATTCGCGCCGAAAACGTCGCGGGCGATTCGATCGGCGATCGGACTGACCGAAGACCGGCGGAGACCGGACCGTATACTGGCGCCCAGGCCAGGCCATGAAGCGGACTTACCAACCGAAGAAGCGCAAGCGGGCCCGGACCCACGGTTTCCGGGCCCGGATGCGCACGCGTGGTGGACGCGCGATCTTGAAGCGCCGGCGCCGTAAGGGCCGAAAGCGCCTGGCGCCCTGACCATGGCCTCCGGGGGCGCAGGCGCGCGCAAGCGGCGCCGCCTGTCACGCAGCGGTGAGTTCGATCGCGTCTACCGCGAGGGCTCCTCGCACGCCAACCGATTTCTGGTCGTCTACAGCTTCCCGCGCTCCGAGGAGGACGCCGACGAGCTGCGGCTCGGGGTCTCGGTGGGCCGCAAGATCGGCGGGGCGGTGGAGCGCAACCGCATCAAGCGGGCGCTGCGAGAAGCGTTCTGGAGCCTCGAGGAAGAGCTTCCGGAGGGCCATGACTTCGTGCTGGTCGCCCGCGCCGAGATCGTGCCGCTCTGGGAGCGCGATGGAGCGCAGGGAATCCAGGCGTCGTTGCGAGAGGCTCTGGGAGCGGCCTCGCAGAAGGACCGTTTGACGTGAAACGCCTGCTGCTGGCGCTGATCTCCGCCTACCGGCGCTGGATCTCCCCGGGCTTGCCGCGGCGCTGCCGCTACGAGCCGAGCTGCTCCGTTTACGCGATGACCGCGATTCGGCGCTTCGGGCCGCTGCGCGGCGCCCTGCTCGGCGGCTGGCGCCTGCTGCGCTGCAACCCGTTCTCGAACGGTGGTTTCGACCCGGTCCCCGAGCGGTTCACCCTGCGGGTGAAGCCGATCGACCCGGCCGACTACTACGGTGAGGTCAAGACGTGATCCCTCCCGCAGACATCTTCGCCCCGCTCGAGAACGTCGCCAAGTCGATCCTCGACTTCTTCCACGACGAC
>JBBQNM010000008.1:0-53876 GCA_038329895.1 Solirubrobacterales bacterium
GACCGACGGATTATGAGACAGCTTCTAAGCGCCCGGAGCGAGGCCCTCCTCATGACATTCCATGCAAAGGAGCGGTGCGCCGTCTTTTCGCAGGGAGCGCCCCTGATGGAGGGGCCTGTTCAGGCTCCATTACTGCCGTGACCCCTCGATCCACGCACGAGGATTGGCTCAAACAAATGACGGTAGCCCACGGCGCATTCGCTGAGCACCGCGAGCAGAAGCGTGCTGCGAGGAACCACGCGCCCTCTCGCTTTCACGCGAATGGGCTATCTGCTTCGCTCCAGTTGCCTCCACATCTAGTGGATGTCACGCAGGGAGGGCCGCGCGAGAATCGGCCAGTGGCCGGGCGCCACTACCCGCGCACCTGGCCGGAGTTCCAGCGCTTCTTTCCCGACGAGGAGGCCTGCCTCATCTACCTGGAACATCTGCGCTGGCCCCACGGCTTCCGTTGCCCGAGCTGCGAAGGGAGCGAGGCTTGGCGGACCAAACGCGGGCTCTGGGTCTGCCGCTCCTGCCAGCGGCAGACCTCAGTCACCGCCGGGACGCTTTTCGCCGGCACCCGGACGCCGCTTGCCTCGTGGTTCGCGGCGATCTGGCAGCTGGTCGGCCAAAAGCAGGGGATGAGCGCTCTCGGATTTCAGAGGCTGATGGGCTTTGGCTCATATGAGACTGCCTGGGTGCACCTTCACAAGCTGCGCCGGGCGATGGTGCGCCCCGGCCGCGATCTGCTCTCGGGCCTGGTCGAGGTCGACGAGAGCTATGTCGGTGGCCCCGAGGAGCGGACCACAGGCAGGCAAACCGAGACCAAGTCAAGGGTGGCGATCGCCGTCGAGGTCAAGGCCAGGGGCTTTGGGCGGATCCGCCTGCAACGCGTCCCCGACGTCTCCAAGGCCAGCCTGATCGGCTTCGTCACGGAGGCGGTGGAGCCGGGAGCCACGGTCCGGACCGACGGCTGGCGCTCCTACCTGACGCTGCCCGAACCACGGCTACACACACGAGCGCACTGTCGTCTATGAGGGCGATGCTCCCGCTCACGTGGCGATGCCCGCAACGCACCGTGTTGCAGGCCTGCTCAAGCGCTGGCTTTTGGGCATCCACCAGGGCTCCGTTGAGCCCCACCAGCTCGACTACTACCTCGACGAGTTCACCTTCCGCTTTAACCGACGCCGCTCCCGCCACCGTGGCCTGCTCTTCTATCGGCTCGCCCAGGAGGCGGTTAGCACCGAGCCGATGCCGTTGAAGACGATCGTCCGCGGTCGGCGAGGACGGCGCGGAACCAGCCGCGAAGCCCACATCTAGCGTCTACTGGAGCGAAGCAGATAGCCCACTCACGCGAAAGCGGGAGCGGCATTGCCACGCCGTGATCCGGTGCATCTGCGCATGCAGGCAACGGCGTTATCGCACTCGCGACGGCAGATCACTCGGGTAGCCGTTGCCGGGTTGCGTTCGCGGTGTCGGTTAGCCGGTGTGCCTCGCACAGGGTCACGCCACGGGGAATGAGGCTTCGGGCCCGTACGAGCTCGCACGAGCGTCGATCTGCTGTGACGATGTCGCAACGCGACAAGCCATAGGTGAGGTGTCGCAGGTCGTGGAGATCGCTCGCCTGGGGTTTCTTACGCCGGCCGTCGATGCTAAGCGCGGCAAGGAGAAACGAGAACAGACGGATCATCGGCATGTGGCGAACCGCGTCGCTCTCGAAGAAGCCAACCGGATCGCTGGCCACCGCTGGAAAGCGTTCGCGCAGGCGCTTTGCATTGGACACCACGTGGGCAAGGCGCATGAACTTGCGGACGGAAGAGCCAGCGCCCATGTCCAACTCGCCGCTGAGCCAGTTGTTCATGATTTTCTCCTGCAGAAGGGTCGCCCTCTCGACGGACTTCGGGTCTGCTAATGGGGCAAGCAGGTAGCGAGCCTGACTCTCGAGGTTGCCTGCCGCTACTTCTTCCCAATCCAGGTCAGCCTCACGAAGCTCCGTGTGGGCCTGGGTGAGCGACTCGCTCGTCCCACGATCGTAGGCGGCGTCTTCGAGACCGGGCGGTGGATGTTCTAAGCCCTCGCGCTCGTTCAGATAGTCGGCCTGGAAGGGCGTCAATGGCGGATCGTCGGGATCGTCTCGGAAGGCTTCCTCCCAGCTGACGCGGATGTCCTCCCCGCTGAACTCTCGCGCTGCGGCCGACAACTCAAAGTCGATGAGTTCCTCCTCGGACTTCATCTCCAGCCCGAGCGTGTAGGTGCGAATCGTCTGGACGAGACGATCGAGTTTCGGACCGGAGCGGACCAGGGCAACCTCGTCATCTAGCCATGGCGACCCGACACAGATCGCAGACTCGCGGTCGATTGCTCGCCGCAGTACAGCTTCAAGTTGGTCAGCTCCATCATCACCGCGCGTCAGGCAGGCAAAGGTCGAGGTGTCGAAGTAGACGAGCTGACGTCTGCAACCTGGACGCCGGCGGCAACGGTCGACGCTGAAGTCCATCCGCGGTGACAGTACAGGCGGCACTTGACTCGGACTGCCGTTCGGGGCAAGAAGCAGCTACACCGTTACCCGAGCGGCAACGTGATCGCGGCGTGTTGTTCCCGTCCCTGTTGCTGTTAGGCATCACGTAGCCGTCCTGAAAAGGCGGCGGTCAGTCATGTACCGCTGAGCGACACAGGCGGCCACAGCTTCTGGGGACATCTGGAGGTCGAGCATCAGGTTGACCTGCAACACGAGGAGCAAGCGGCTCGTGCCCCAGAAGAGATCTTCGCCGTCAAGGGTCTTCTCGCCCGCACCAGCCCGGTGGGTCAGGTTGTTGCGGGTGTCGATCAGATCGTCCGGCAGTCCCGCCGTGCGCCACGCCTTGATCCCCTCGACCGCCTCCTCGGCACGGCGGAATAGGTGCTTCATCCGCGAGCGAAACCCTTGTTCGTCGGCATGTTCCAGGCGCCGTCGATAGTGGTCGCGGAGCTTCTCCTCTTCCAGGGCGTCGAGCATCTGCCGTACGGATGCCTCGTGCTCACTGCCGGTCAAGGGTGGTTGGTCGTGCAGCCCGAGTAAGCGGCGAAGCACGGCTCCAGCCCTCACACTGGTCGCCGCCGAACCCGACCCACTGGTTCGAGCATCGTCACTCTAGCCAGTCAGTCACCCATGACTGAACATTCAGTCAGACGCCGTTTACGCGGTTAGTACTGACTGACCATTTAGTCAACTGGGCTTGACACAGTAAGGGCCGCAGGTATACAGTCGCGCCGGGACCGACTAATCAACCTCGGTGAGTGTATTGGTCAGTCTCGATATCGGACAACGAGAGGAGGAGTGATTATGAGCACGACGACGCACGGAGGGAAGCGCACTGCAATTGCCTCGGGCACAGTCATCGCCGCTGGCGCCGCCGCGGCGATATTCATGCCCGGCTCGGCCGATGCCGCCGCCAGCAATCGCTGCCCCGGCAACACGCTATGCCTCTTTAAGGACAACAGCTTCGCGAATTGCGTTAGCTGGTATCAGTCGTACCTTTACAACTACAGCGGCGTCGACTGGCACAGCTGTCGGGGCGACTCAATACAGGATGATGTTGACAGCGTCTGGAACAACACCAACAGGTGGGTCAGGTTTTACGACGACGGAGGCGGGAGCTACGACTACACACTCTGCGTGCCACCAGGTGTTGCACACCACAACCTCGAGAGTGTTCATATGAGCGGGACGTGGCCGTTCGTCAACGGCTGGGGTGACGACATCAGCCGTCACAGCATCTACAGCAGCCAACCCAGCGGGTGCGACACGACCCTTCCTAACCGGCAGGGCTGCTCGTACTGATTGCTGGCGGCCGGGCATCGCTCACGGCGGTGCCCGGCCGGCCCGTTTCCGTCGAACGCTATTTCGCGAGGTAAGGAACCTTGTCTGACCGGCAGCAGTTCTTGTCCCGATTCCCGATCGACGTGGACAGCGGGGCGAGTGTCGACGTTTCGATCGAATCCGCGACGGAGCACGTGCGGCTGCAAGCGCGGGAGGGTCGGCTGATGGCGGCTGTCGAGAGCCGCGACCCTGCCGCCGACCTGGTGATCCAGCTCGGTGCCTGCGCGGTCGGCGACCTGCTCCTGGGCAAGGTGGCGACGGTCGAGGTATTTCGGGACGCAGAACTAGTCGACGGAGATCGGCGGGTTTCGGCGCTCCCCGCGACGGAGATCGCGGTCGCTGCCGAAGGGCGATTCGAGCCGATCCCCGGAGCGACGCTGTCGGTGGGAATGGGGGTCACCTCGACCATCTTCGGGGACGTGGGTGTCCGCGAGCTCTGGGGCGACGGAGCTCTGACCTCGTCAGAGCTTGTGCCGATGTCTGAGCTGGAAAGTTCCGAGGTGGACGTTCGCATGTGGTGCTCGCTCGCGCAGCTTGCGGCTATCCGCCGCCGGGAGCTGACCCCACTCGACGCGCTCGCATCCGGCGTCGGCCTGGCCGGCGAGTGGCCACAGCTGATGTGCTTCCTCGAGCTGCTGCAGCACCCCTGCTACGGGCCCACCTGGCTCGCTGAGCCGCTCGTGCAGGCGCAAATTGCCTGGGGCTCGGTGTTCTGCAGCTCCGCCTATGGAGATGCGGTGCGTGATGCTGGCGCTCGGCCCGAGCCGGCGGGGGTTCGATGAGTTCGGAGGTATTGGAGGCGACGGCGGACCGGCTGTCTTCCGACATCGAGGACGGATTCTTCTGCACCGGCGCGCAGGCATTCGTGTCTCACCAAGGGTCGAGTCCTTCTCGACGCCGGATTCGGAGTCGACGGTCTCGGCCGGGCGATGAGAGTCGACACCATTTCCGCCGTCTACTGCGCGATCAAGCCGATGTTCGCGGTGCTGGTGCTCATCGCCGAGCAGGATGGGCTGATCCGGCGCGATACCCGGCTGGGCGATGTCATCTCCGTTGATGACAACCCGGCGCTTGCGGCGGTGCGCGTGGACGATCTGCTCAGCCATCGCGCCGGGTTGCACCTGCTTCGCTCGATCGAGACCGCGGCGGCGCCCCCGGCCGTACGGCACAGCTTGGCGATGAAGGCGCGTCCACCGGAGGGGTGGGACCGGAGCCGTAGCGGCGCCTACAGCGAATGGCTGGGCTTTTATCTGGTGGGCCAGGTGCTCGAGGGAGTCAACGGCACCGAGCTCCCGACCCTCTTGCGTGAAAGGCTGCTCGAGCCGCTTGGGATCGCCTCAGAGGTCTTCTTCGGGCTGGATCCACAGCTTCACCCGAGGATCGGGGTCAACGTGCGGCTGCAGGCGGGACAGTCACTTCCGCTACTGATGGAACGAGCGCCGTGGTTTGCGCAATCAACGGATCCGTCGCTGAGCCCCTTCGCCACCATGCGCGGTCTCGGCAGGTTCTACGAGTGGGTGCTCGCGGTCCTGGCTGGACGCCGAACGGACCTCGTCGACCCCGAGCTGCTCCGAGCGGCCTGCAGGCCGGCGCGACCCGTGGTCCACGATTCCGTGCTCGGCGTCGAGGCGGATTGGGGGCTCGGGTTCATGACCGGCCTGCGGCGGCTCGGATTTGGTCCCTTCGTCAGCTCCCAAGCAGTGGGCCACACCGGTCAGGTCGGGACCTCGATGGCATTCTGCGATCCCGCCCACGACCTCGCCGCCGCTCTTCTCTACAACGGCGTTATCGACCAGAAGACGGGCATCACCATTCGCCGGCCGGCGATCGTGGGGGCGATCTATAGGGATCTCGGGATCGCCGAGCCCGCTCGCGACTCCGCCTCGAAGCGCGTCTCACCCCCGCGCCAGCCGGCCTAGGACAAAGATCTCCGAGCGCTGCTATGTCGCCGCCGCAGGCACTCTGAGTGACAATGGTCGCGATCGAAATTGGAGCCATATTGGAGCCTCGGTGGAGATCGTCTCCCGGGCCTCCACGGGAGACTCCGCTCTGCAGCTCGGTGTCTTGTTTCTTGAGGGGTGAGCGACCGGACTCGAACCGGCGACCACCTGGACCACAACCAGGAGCTCTACCAACTGAGCTACGCTCACCGCGCGTCCTCAATCTAGCGCGACGGTGCGCCGATCACCCGGCAGCTAGACGCCGAGAAACTGGCCCGTCGGGGTGTCCTGGCGCCCGGCGATCGCGCCGGCCTCGGTCATCGAGGCGACCTCCTCGGCGCTGTAGCCGACCGCGGTCAGGACCTCCTCGGTGTGCTCGCCAAGCTCCGGCGCCGGCGCGCGCGGCGCGCGGTACCCGCCGGAGAAGCGAACCGGGAAGTCGACCTGGCGCACCGGCGCATCGGCCCCGGCGTCGTCGAGCTCGATCAGCGATTCGCGCTCGGAGAGCAGGCTCGAGGAAGCGACCTCGTCGACGGCGAGCACCGGCTCGACGCAGCACTCGCGCTCGGCGGCGAACCGCTCCCACTCGTCGCGGGTCCGCTTCGCGAACTCCTCCCTGATCGCCCCGTGCGCCTCGGAGCCATGGGGCGCGAACTGCTGGTCGATCAGGTCGGGGCGCTCCACCCCCTCACACCAGTTGACCCAGAACTTGTGCTCCAGCGCTCCGATCGTCACCCAGCCGTCCTTGCACTCATAGGGCGAGTAACAGATCGGCCAGGTCTCCCCGCGGGTCGGCACATTGCCGTCGCAGAGGAAGCGCCCCATCAAGCCCGAGATCATCGCCAGCACACCGTGGGTCATCGAGACGTCGATGAACTGGCCCTTCCCCGAGGCCTCGCGCCCGCGCAGCGCAGCGAGGATGCTCATCGCAGCGAACAGCGAGCCGCCCGCGATGTCGGCGACCTGGACCTCCGGCGGAACCGGCGGTCCCCCCCGCTCGCCGCTGAGGCCGAGCACCCCGACCAAGGCTATGTAGTTGAGGTCGTGCCCGACGCGCTGGGCGTACTCGGGATGCTCGGTCCCGAAGCCGCTGATCGCGCAGAACACGAGCCCCTCGTTTTCCTTGCGCAACTCCTCGTAGCCGACCGCGAGCCGGTCCATGACGCCGGGGCGGAAGGACTCCAGCAGCACGTCGAACCCGCGCACCAGCCGGTGCAGGACCTCCTTGCCCCCCTCGGTCTTCAGGTTGACCCGGATCGACTTCTTGTTGCGGTTAAGGGCCTGGTACATCGCCGAGCTGGCGCTGGCCGGCAGGCCCTGATGATGCGGCGGTGCCCAGCGGATGTAGTCGCCCGCGCCGGTGTCCTCGAGCTTCACCACCTCGGCGCCGAGGTCGGCGAGCATCAGCGAGCAGAGGCCGCCCGGAAGCAACCGCGACAGGTCGAGGACCTTGATGCCGGCGAGCGGGGCGTCCATGGGACGGAAGGCTATCGGCGGGACGCTGAGGACCTGGCCGCGCTAGCCGCCGTCGCGGAGGGAAATCATGCCGCCGATCACGCCGAGGTAGGCGCTGCCGTTCGGGCCCAGCGCCAGGCCGGCGTAGTTGTTGTTGAACAGCAAGCCGGCGCCCGCAAAGCGATTCCAGACCGTCTGGCCGCTGCGGAAGTCGATCGCCGTCCAGTAGTAGCCCTGCGCGCCGCTCGGGTCCGGCGGCCGGGTATAGGTGTAGATCAAGCCGGTCTTGGCCGAGAGCTTTGGCACGACGGTGGGGGCGCTCGACGTCGTATTGGTCCACACCTTCTGACAGCCCGTTCCATCGGAATTGACGTCGACGCGGGCGAAGCCCGGCTCGGTGACCGCGCCGCTGTTGGGTCCGAAGGGGTCCTGGTAGCCGTAATTGTTTTCGACAATCAGCGCGTTGCCGGAGCCGATCAGCGAGTTCTCGGTCGCGCTGGCGCCCTGGTTGAACACCGGCACCTCGCAGACGATCCGGTGCTTTTCGTTGTGTTGCCATCCCTTCTTCGTCCGGTAGACGACCACGTCCATCGGATCGGCGTTGTCGGTGATCGCGACGTAGCCGCCGGTCATGATCGTCGGGGTGGTGCCCGACCCGGCGTCGACCTGGCTCGGCTTCACGATGCCCGAGTTCGGATAGCCGGCCTGCCAGACGATCCGCGGAGTCCCGTTGTGCTTCGCCTCGAATCTGTACATCCGCTTGTCGGAGACGATGTAGGCGTTTCTGCCGTCAATCGCGAAGGAGTTCTCGATCTCCTCGTCGAGCCGCAGGACGCGGATGCTGCCCGTATTGGGGTCGAGGGTGCCGACCTTGCCGTTCTGCTTGGTGACGAACCAGACCAGCCCGGAGAAGTCGGGCAGGGCTGAGGTGATGCGCTCGCTCGCCGGATCGAGGACGCTCGTCAGGTCGTAGTCGTGGCGCAACTCGAAGCTCTGCCCGTTCGCCGACTCACCGAGGACGTAGATGTGGTCGGTCTTGGTCGGCACCCAGAGTTGGTCGTGGTTGTCGAGGAAGAAGTAGCCGCCGCCGCTGAAGTTCTGGTAGGTCTTGGTGCCCGGCAGGTCCGGCGCGTTGGGAAGGTCGTAGGTGGCGATTGTCGCAAGCGTCTCAGGGTCGATGATCCGCGCCTGCGGTCCGATCCCGGCCGACGGGCAAACGCTGACGATCCGCCCCCGCGAGTCGAACGCAAGCGATCCGCACACCGCCAGCGGCTTTGCCTCCGAGGTGGCGATCAAAGACCTGCCCAGCGGGCCACCGCGGCCCGGATATGCGTCGGTCATCCAAGTGTCGTTGTGGATGTTGCTGTTCGGGTTCGGCGCCATGAACGGATTCTGGGGCGCGAACGTGGTTTTGCTCGGCGGCAGCGGCAAGGCGGTAGACGCGCTGCCCTGGAAGGCGGGCAGCGATGGGGGCGGCACCGGGGTCGAGACGATCGGAAGCGCGGAGGCTGTCGCCGGTACGACGAGCACTGTGGCGAGGGCGCAGATCGCCGCGCCCAAAGGGATGCGCGAGCACTTTCTTGATCCCCCGATCATCGACGCCTGAATATCACAATTCGGGCGGCAGCGACCCCAGTTCCGGTGACCCGCCGCATAGTGCGTCGGTCCAAACTCGTGTGCCGACGCATTTCGGCTGCGTAGGATCTGACAATGCTCGCCGACGATTGGGTCATACGCATCGTGCGGGGTCGACACGAGGTCGGTCGCGAGCAGGCGGTGACGTCGCAGCGGGTCCAGTTGCTCGACGCGATGGCCAAGGAGGTGGCCGAAAACGGCTATGCCGGCATCACTGCTGACGCCATTGCCGCTCGCGCCGGCACATCGAGCGAGGTCTTCCACCAGCACTTCCAGGACACCGAGAGCTGCTTCATGGCCGCCTATGACCTCGGAGTCGAGGTGCTGGCGACGACGGTCGAGGATGGTCTCGGCTCGCCGGAAAGTCCTCCGCTGGCCCGTTTCGAGCGATCGCTCTCCAGCTACCTCGATCTGCTCGCCACCGAGCCATCCTTTGCCCGCACATTTCTGATCGAGGTCTGGGCCGCAGGACCGAGGGCGGTGCAGCGCCGCCTCGAGGGCGTTCGCCGGTTCACTGCCTTGATCACTGGGGTCTTCAATCCCCCCGGCAGCGAGGATGGGCTCGATCCCTTTGCCTGCGAGGCCCTCGTCGGCGCGATCAGCATGCTGGTCACGATTCGCGTCGCGGAGGACAGGTTCGATCAGCTCCCCGCCTTGCGCGGGCCGATCATGGGATTCGTCAGGCGCTTGTTGGAGACAGCGCCGCCGGCGGGATTCGAGCCCGCGACCGCGACCTAGAGGGCGGCCGCGCTCAGTGGCCCGGACCCGCTTCGCAGGTGTAGGAGCGGCCCACGCCCGGGCCGCCGTCGCAGTAATCGGAACCGGGCCCGCCGTACAGCTTGCCGGTGCCGGCCCCTTCATACAGCCGGTCGTCGCCGCCCTCGCCGTGACACCCGTCCTTCCCCGACCCCATGTAGCAGACATCGTCTCCGGGACCTCCCCAGCAGCCGTCGCTTCCGGTGCTGTGCTTGCAGTAGTCGTTGCCGGGGCCTCCGACGCAGTCGCTGTTTCTCGGGCCGGTGATGCAAACGTCGTCTCCGGCGCCGCCGATACAGCGGTTGCGCCTCGTGCCCTCCGGATAGCAGGTGTCGGACTCGCCGTTGCCGATCAGCTTGTCGGACCCGAGGCCCAGGTAGGTGGTGAGAGGGATCGGCAGCGCGTCCAGCACCTCGACCTTGTCGCCCGCGGGACCCATGTCGACCTCGATCGAGCCGACCCCGGCGAGGGGGCAGACGGCAGCTGTGCGCGGATGCGTGAAACGGCAGCCGACCGGCTCGGACGGGGACATGTAGCCGTCGACCACGATGTCGTTGCCGCTCACCGTCAGCCTCAGGTGTGAGCCCGAATCGGCGCCCTCGATGACGATCTGGCCTTCTCCTGCGGCGGAGGTGTGGCCGGCGGAAAGCGCGAGCGTCGCGAGCGCAACGAGGGCCAGCACCGCCGTTCGCGGCCTGATCCTGCTTGCCTTGGCTGCGGAAATCATCGAGGTCGCCCAGTTCTACTTCGGCTCTGCTTACCTCCTTTGCAACCTCAACGAACCAGAATCGGTGCGGGGGAGGACGAACGTTCGGCCAATCAGGCACGAGAGAGCGCCCCCGGCAGGATTCGAACCTGCGACCCGCGGCTTAGAAGGCCGCTGCTCTGTCCACTGAGCTACGGGGGCGGGACCTAGATTTCGGCTCTAGCAAGCCGTTTCCTCGTACTTGCCCATGGCGCCATCGGGCGCACCTTCGGGCTCTTCCGGGCATATTCTGCCCAATCGGCAAAGACCCAGCTGACGGCTATCGGATGCGCGGCCACGCACGGAGAGTCCTGCAGCCTCCTGGGCCTCTATCTTGTCGCCGAAAGGTGCACAATCTATGTGCGTTCGCCGGAAGGTTTAGACGGACGCAATTTGCGCGTCGACGGCAAGGCAGAAGGGTTGATCATGCGAGTTCCTTCGGAAGGCAACCGCGGACGGACGAGCCGTGGGAAAAGTTCCCGATCTACGCTGGCCTTGCCACGCTGGAGGCGGTGCGCCGGCGCCGCACCGACCCGAGCCGGGTGGCGATCACCGCCTCCGCTGCCTGCGTGCTCAGCGGCTCCCGCGTGACAGCGTCTATGAAGTCATCGCGCTCCAATGCCAGAAGCTCGACCTCGCTCTCGGCGCGCACAGTTGAGAACGATCCCCACCTTGAGCGTTCACCTCGGCCACTTCATCACCCGGCCGGCATCATGGAGCATGTCTGGGACGCGCCGGACGCGCCATTCATGAGGCCGGAATCAGATGGAGTCGAGTTGCGCCCGCTCGTTGCTCCGGCCCGGGGTGAAAGGGTGATCGAGAAGTCGGAGCCCAACGCTAGTGCTCTGCATCGAGCCCGGGATAACGATGGCCGACCAAAGGGGGCGGTGATCATCGACCAGATAATCGCGGTCGGCGCTGATGGCGCCCGGGTCCTAGAGGAGCTGCCGACCAATTTCTGGGAGCACGATGCAGCTACGAGTTGAGCTGCCCGAGATGAGCGTTGAGGCTGGCGTCGAGCTCTACTCCGATGCCGCGCCAACGGTCTGCACGGCGATCTTTGCAGCCCTCGAGAAGCCGCTTGAAACGCATACGGCTCACGCCTGCTTTGACGGGCACGAGGTCTACTGTTTCTTGCCGCCATTCCCCAAGCCACCCCCGCTCGAGAACAGAACCATGCGCCCGGAGATCGGAGAGCTGATGTTCTTCTACGCTGCCCCGGGTGAGTTCTCTTTCCTCGGCGAAACCAGGCTAAGCGGCGGACACGCCGCGGTTCACGAGCTGGCCTTCATCTATGGGGACGTCGACCTGCGTCACTACTGGGAAGAGGGCCTGCACGGATCATTGGTCGGCCGAGTAAGCAGCGGACTTGACCAGTTCGCCGAGGCTTGCGGCCGCACCCTCAGCGAGGGCCGTACACCGATCCGAATCACCCGCGTGGACTAGTCAGAAGATCCGGCGCGGCGGCGTCAGTCGAAGCGATTGGGTACAGATTCGTAGGTCTTGGCGAGGAGCCGCTCGGCCGCAAGCGCATTGGCCGTGAAAAGCCGCGGCTCTCTGGTAGCACAGGTAGGCGCCAAGACAGCGACCGCGACGACGTTGATCCACAAGGTGGTAACCAGAGGGCTGATGCGCCGCGAACTCCAACCGCCTAGGAAGTTGGCGGTGCCAACGAACAAAGCCGAGCCCAATGCAGCCAAGATGCCCACTAGGCCACAGTCCTTTCCGCAGTCCTAACGATCCGTAAACTTCGGGCCAGGCGACCTAATCAGCTGCGGGGTGCCAGGCCTGCCACATGATCTGCGCTGCAGGGTGCCGCGCTGAGCCAAGCAGAGAGTCAGGTGCGCTTCCTAGCGGTGTGGGGCGTACAGCTCCGGGCGGCGGTCAGCGAAAACATCATTGCGCGGTCCGGTGCGTTTCTCACGCGCTTCGCCGAGCTCAATATCAGCTTGCAAAGTGGTAACGGCGCCTGTGGTGACCGGTCCCGCAGCTAGCCGGCCATCGGGAGCGGCGATGACGCTGGCCCCTTCCCACTCGACACCGCGCTCTATCCCCGTTCGGTCGCAGACGGCAACGAACACGCGATTGACAAAGGCTGTTGCCGAGGCCAGCGTGGCCATCATCGGGCTGCCGTCTGCCGGAGAACTGGACATCAGCGCCTCCTCGTTTGGCGTAGCAACCAACCTCGGCCAGTTGGTCGGGACAGCGATCAGCTGACAGCCGGCCAAGGCCAGCCCGCGGCTCAATTCCGGGAACTCAAAGTCGTGGCAGATGGCCAGACCGATCAAGCCATATGGAGTTTCAACAACGGGCGCTTGCGTCTCGCCGGGAGCAAACCACTCCACTTCGCGGTCCCAGAGGTGGATCTTGCGATAGACAGCCCGCGGGCCATTGCCATCGACCAGCGCCGCACTGTTGTATAGCCGGCCATTTTCACCGGCCTCGCACAAGCCGCCAACGACTATCGCCCCGCCGCGCGCTGCCTCCTCCGCCCAGGCAGCCAACAACTGACCATCTGCCGGCTCGGCCCGGGCCTTCGCTTCCTCGAGGGAGGCAAAAACGTAGCCGCTATTAGCCAGTTCCGGTAGCACAATAATCTGCGCGCCTTTGCTCATTGCTTCTCGTATTGCCGCGCAAGTCTTCTCTCGGCTAGCAGCCGGATCCTCGACATCAGGACTGATCTGACAACAGGCGATCCGCACGCTAAACCCCTTTCTCATCAGACTTCAGTCTGTCGACCCAGTTCTTGGATCAGTGTCCACAGCGTCGCCGAAGACCACACTGTCTCGATGAACACAAAACCCCATTGGCTGGCTTCGAATGCTGCAAAGGCCAATACCGCCGAGCCAACAAGATTGAGCCACAGATAGGGCCGTGATTGGGCCCGCATACGGCCCAGCTGCTGGCCGACGAAGGGCGCAAGGATCAACAGCGCACCAGCAAATTGAACGGCTTGATTCATTCCACTGACAGCTCCCTAAGCTGATTCATCAATGATCGCCTGCGTTAAGCTCGCCAAAATTAAGCTCGCCAAAGAGGGCTAGGTAGTATTAGCGGTCGCTTGCCCGAGGCAATGCGCGGCCAAAGCCTCTAGTCCAATTCGCGCCCCAAGCAATGCCGTCTGCTGGCCTTCCGGAGTGGGATCGAGGCTCGGCGCCACTTCGACGACGTCGACGCCTATCAGCCCGTGCCGGGCGATACCGCGCACCAACTCGTTGACCTCTCGACTGGTTAGTCCGCAGACGGTCGGGTTGCCGGTCCCGGGAGCGTAGGCCACGTCAAGCGAATCAATGTCGACGCTCAGATAGAGACCCTCGGTATCGGAGGTGGCAACAGACACGGCTTTGTCAACCGCCGCCTCGGTGCCATACTCCCAGATCTCCTCGATCCAGATGATCGTCATCCCATGGTCTTGCGCGTACTTGAGCTCTCGAGGCGGTGTGAACCAACCGCCGATGCCCAGCAGAACCATTTTCTCCGGTGGGAATCCGGCGTCCACGGCCCGGGACATCGGGCACGCGTGATTGAGCTCTTCCCCAACACAATCCGGCGCGGTGTCCAGATGCGTGTCGATGAGAATCAAGCCTGGGCGCTCGAAGTGCTCGGTCACCGCGCGAACCGCCGGAATGGTGACCGAGTGGTCGCCCCCGAACAAGATGGGCAACGCTTTGGCGGCAATAATCTCGCTCAAGTCGCTCTGCGCGGCAGCGAAGGTTTTTTCAGCGTTCGCGGGGACAACAGCCGCGTTACCGCAATCGACCAGCCCGCTGCCGGCGATGACATCGAAGTTGAGGTAAGCGTTGTAGGGGATGAACTGTCGAGAAGCGTCGCGAATAGCCCGCGGCCCATGCGCGGCGCCACTTCGACTAACGACAGTGGCATCCCATGGGATGCCGTATATCGCCGCCTTGGCGTTTGCCTCGCGCAGCGCTTGCTCCTTGGCTTCCGCCTCAGGCAACTGCAGGAAGCTGCCGGACAGACTGGAATGCAGCACCTCGTCGCCCCATGAGTACTTAGTCGCGACCTCTTCGTTCATCCGTTCCTCCTATTTGTTGATCTTGGCGCCACTACGAGGCCTCGGTTAGCTGACGTACCCGCTGCGGCTTCCAGCCGCGGCGTGGAACACAAGCGAGCAGTACTTGGGTATAGGTCTGTTGAGGAGCTGACAGCACTTGGTCGGTGGTCCCCTCCTCGACAATGCGCCCATTGTGCATGACGATGATCCTGTCAGTGATGTAGCGAACCACCGATAGATCGTGCGAGAGAAAGAGGTAGGCCATTCCGGTGCTCTTGCGCAGATCAGCCAGCAGATTGAGGATCTGCGCTTGAATCGAGACGTCCAAGGCCGACACAGCCTCATCAAGAATCAGGATCCGAGGCTCGACGGCGATGGCTCGGGCGATGGCGGCTCGTTGACGCTCACCACCAGACAATGCTGCCGGCCGTTGGCCGCCCCGGCCCTGGTCCAGACCGACCTGCTCAAGAATTGTCGCTGTGCGCTTGCGACGTTCGCCGGCCGAAAGCTCGAAATGGAGCTTCAAGACCTCTTCGATTGCGCTGTTGACTCGCTGGCGTGGGTCAAGTGACGAGTAGGGATCTTGAAAGACGATCTGAACCTCCCGGCCCCATACGTGTCTCTTGCCACGCTGCCTCTTCCGTCCGCGCTCATTGCCGCAGACCTCAACCCGACCAGCGCTAGGGGTTTGCAAACCAATGATCATTAAAGCCAGGGTCGTCTTCCCCGATCCCGACTCACCGATGACTCCCAGCGACTCGCCCTCGGAAAGCGTCAGCGATACGCCATCGACAGCAGTCAGACCCGCATTCCGACCCGATCGTCCAATCCGCCCGCGAACTCTGTATACCTTGCGCAGGCTGTCAGCGACCACGACGGGGTTCTCGTTCATGCGGGTTGCCCTTCTGACCGCAACTGCGCCCTGATGTCGTTGGTACGAATGCAGGCACTGAGTCCACCGTCGATGACTTTTGGGAGCGGCTCGCTGGCGCGACAGGCTGCAATCGCGTATTTACAACGAGGTACGAACGGGCATCCAAGCGGTGCCTCAATCGCCGACAGCGGTTGTCCCTGGATGACAGACAATCGGCGACCGTTGTTCGCGATCTGGGGCCGGCTAGCGGCCAGAGCCGCCGTATACGGATGTCGGGGTTGATCATGAAGAGAACGGGAGCTCCCTTCTTCCATGATCCGTCCTGCGTACATCACCGCTGTTCGGTCACACACTGCCGCTGAGAGATCAAGGTCGTGCGTGATCAGCAGAAGGGCCAGATCATCGGCCTGCCGACGTTCATCTAGAATGCACATCAACTCCGATTGCGTGGTTACGTCAAGAGCGGTAGTCGGCTCGTCGGCCAGAATTACTTTGGGTTCGATTGCCAAAGCTGCGGCAATCATGACTCGCTGCAAAAGCCCACCAGATAATTCGTGGGGATATTGATGTAGACGGTCCTCGGGCCGCGACACGTCCACCTCCCGAAGTAGTCGCAGTACCTTGCGCCGGGCATCTACAGGCTTCACGCCTTGCTTGGTGATTAGGACTTCGGTCAGGAAGTCGCCAATACTTCTCACCGGATTGATGTGAGCTCGCGGATCTTGGAAAATCATTGCTATACCTGTCGATCGGAAGGCACTGAGCCTGCGGCCATTCATCTGGTAGACGTCCTCGTCTTTGAAGCGCACCGCTCCGCCCACCCTTGAGCCATTAGGGAGCACTCGGATGACGGCCCGGGCCATCATTGACTTGCCCGAGCCTGACTCACCGACCACGGCAACTGCCTCGCCAGCAGCAACCGTCAGCGAGACACCATGAAGCGCTTCGCGGTACTGACCATCGACGGGCAAGCTAACCCGCAAATCAGCGATCTCAAGAACAGCGCTCATTCCGGTTGCCCGCCACGTTGCTCGGCGCCAACGCGATAGCTCAACAGAGTGACGGCTAGGACGGTGATGACAATGAAAGCACTGGCGAACAATGACTCTTCAGAACTGCCGCGCAGAATCGCTGTCTGACCCTCGGCGACCATGACGCCCCAGTCCGGAGTCGGAGGTTGCACTCCGAGCCCGAGGAAATTGATTGCCGCCAGGTCGACCATGGCATAAGCAAAGGTCAGCGCAGCTTGGGCGCCGATGGTTCGGTAGACGTTGGGGACCAGATGGCGTACGGCGATCGTCCATGCCGAGAAGCCCTGCACCTCCAGGGCGACGATGTACGGCAATCGCCGCTCTTTGGCGGCCACGCTGCGCACGACCCTTGCAACCCACGGAATGTTGGCGATGGCCAAGGCAATGACCGGGGCACCGAGTCCAGTTCCAAACATGGCTACGGCCAAAAAAGCCAAGAGCAGTCCTGGGAGCGCGAACAAGACATCAAGGCTTCTGGCGATGACGGCATCGAACCATCCACCGATCCAGGCGCTTGCGATGGCCACCATGGCGCCTAGCGATGTCGCCAAGACCATGACAAGGAAGGGCCCGGCCAGACTAGGTCGCGCGCCAGCCAAAAGCCGCGAAAGCAAGTCACGGCCAGAGCTATCAGTACCAAGCAGGTGACCAGTTGTCGGGCTCTGGTAAGCGGCGCTCAGGTCGACCGCATTGGGATCTTGCGGCGCCAGCCACGGACCGAAGATCGCCAGAAACACCAGAACCACAATGACGACTGCGCAGATCGTGGCAATGATGTCCATCCCAGCCAGTCGGCGGAGTCGCTTAGCTAGCGATCGCGGTAGCAGGGTCGGCGGATAGCCGCGCGAGGCACCATCAATCGGCGTCACCCCGGCGGTGCCTCGTTCAGTCATTCTCGACCGATCCGTGGATCAAGACGGGCGTACAACAGATCGACCACCAAGTTGATGCACAAGAAGGCAACAACAACGATCAGGGAAATCGCTTGGACAACCGCAAAGTCGCTGCGTACTACTGCTTGGACGAGGTAAGAGCCGATGCCGTTTACGCCGAAGGCCGTCTCAACCACCGAGGCCCCGACGACCAGATATGCCGTGATCAGACCAGCCGTCGTGCTAATGGGAATCGCTGCATTTCGCAAAATGTGGCGCCGGACGACGAGACGATTTGGAATACCGCGGCTCCTAGCCGTGGCAACGTGTTCGGCCTCAGCCTCGTGAGCGATGGCTGTCTCACTGATACGCGCCAAATAGGCGATATTGGAGATGGCCAAGGCGATAGCCGGAAGGGTCAAATGCCAGATCCGATCTAAGAACCCGCTGCCAGAACCGAAAACCGGAAACCACCCGAGGCCAACGGCGAACACTGACACCAGAAGAACAGCGGCCACAAAAGACGGGACCGCCAATCCCACGGCTGCGAGAGCTGTGACCGATAAGCCGAGCTTGCCTCGATACAGGCCAGCAACGATGCCGGCCAAGGTCCCGACCACCAAAATCAGGACCGCAGACATGACCACTAGCAGGGCCGTTGTCCCGAGCCGCGGCGTAAGCAGGCTGCCAACCGGCTGGCCCTGGGCGACGATCGACGTACCAAAGTCACCATGAGTAACGCCGCCTAGCCAGTGCACATAGCGCTCGAGAAAGGGTTGGTTGAGGTCGTACTGTTGGACTAGTGCTGCGCGGGCCGCCGGCGCGAGGTCACGGCCCCCGGAGAGCGTGGTGATCGGGTTGCCGGGCGCCAGATAGAGGGCCGAAAAGATCAAAAAACTTGTCACCAGGAGCACTGTCAGGATCGCGGCGACCCGCTTGACGGCAATGCTGATAAATGACAAGGCTGCGGACCTCCGGCTCCGGCTATCTGAGGAAAAGCGGCTAAGCCCTACTTCCCACTAGCACCAACCTTCGCCGCCCACGGGTAGTACAGATAGGGGAAGGATGCCGGTGCTCCAGTAATCCCACTGCCCATGAACAAACGTTCCGGCGTGTAGAGGACGGGGATGATTTGCAAGCTGTCCTGGAATATCTTCACAGCCTGGATCGTCAGCGCAGCCCGTTTTTGCTGATCGTGTCCTGTGTTCTGCGCGGCGTAGTAAAGGCTCGTGACCTTGGGGTTCTCGTAGTTGGTGAAGTTCTGCACACCCGGCAGACCGGCGTAGGCGATGAACTCCAAAGGGTCTGCGAAGTCTGCGAAGTTGTTCTCTAACGCGAGATCGAACTTGTTGCGAGCCTTGGGATCGAAAAAGAAATTGTCAAAGTCCGTGGGCTGAACCTGCTTGACCTGAATCCGTAGCCCGATCTGCTTGGCGCCGGAGACGACGGCATTGGCCGTTTGCGTGCTCGCCGGGTCAGTGGCTGGAATCGCCATGGTTAGCGGCTGGCCGTTCTCAGCCCCAGCCTGCTGGATCAGTGCCTTTGCCTTGTCCAGGTTCTGCGTCGGACTGGGCAACGACTTGTAGGCGTCACTGAATTGCTTGGGGGCAAACGGATAGCGAATTGGCAATATCAGCGTTGACCTAATTGGCGACGCTGCCCCGCTATAGGCGGTCTGCGCCACTCCTTGTCGGTCGATGGCCAATGACAGCGCCTGCCGAACGCGGATGTCCTTCAGTGGCCCACGAATACCGGTCAGCGTCGGCAGCAGGGCGACATTGTTGAGCGCTGGCCCCAGATAGAAATGTCCAGCCGACGAATTGCGAAGTTGACTGACGGCGCTCGCTGGCACCTCGTACGTACCATCGATCTCGCCACTGAGGAGGGCGTTGGTCAGCAGCGACTGATCGTCGATAAAGCGAAATTCGAGCTGTTGGATGCGCGGAATCATGGCCTTGTCCCAGTAGTTCGGGTTGCGGTTCAAGGTGATTGACTGGCCCGGGACCCATTTCCCAAACTCAAACGGCCCGGTGCACATCAAACCCCCGCGTGGGGTGCCATAGGACGAGCCCTTGGCCTGAATGTATTTGGCCTCACCGACTGTTCCCAAACCGGTGGCCATCATCTCGTTAACGATTTGCGACGGGCGCTTTGTAGTGATTTGCACCGTGTTTGGGCTGGTAGCCCGGACGGTCGCGATCTGCTGGCCGAAGGGCTCCAGATAATAGGAAGCGTTGGCCGGGTCAAGGTGCCGTTGGATGCTGTAGACCACATCGGCAGCCGTCAACGGGGCGCCATCCCAGAAGCGAACGCCCTTGCGGATGTTGTATTGCCAGACGGTTGGCAAAACTCGCTTATATGAACTCGCCAGCCGTGGCTGAAGCGTGAAGTCGGGAGCGATCGACAACAGCGCCTCGCAGGCGTTTCCCAGGACCGTATTTTCTGCGTAGTTGTAGGCCTTGAGCGGATCCAAAGAGATCGGCTCACCATGGGAATCGGCCCAAGTGACCGACTTCACGTCACCTGTCGCCGGGGGCGTCGCCGAAGAGATCTTGAGACCTGCGGCCCCACCGGTCCCGCTGCCACAGGCGGTCAGCGAAGTGACGATGAAGATCACCGCGATGACGATGCCCCCTACGCGCCCACCAGCAGCGAGAAGGCGACGACGTATTTTCCTTCGTCGCAGTCCGTCGACCTCGGCTTTAATGTGAGTCATCCGCTTTAACCCTTCTTGACGACGGTTCCCTCTTTGTCAGCGATGGCGTTCCATTCCTCCCACGGCAGCTCGCGACCTGGCCAAGCGATGCTCTTGCCGTCAAATGGCCACTCGTCCTCGACCCAGCTGCGGAACCATTCGTAAAACTCAGTGTCGAAGCCCCTCTCTAACTGATCGGCGCGTACCCAGGTCTGACAGAGAACGTCGTAGCCCATCTTGTGCGAAGGAAAGATGTAGCCGCAGCCCAACTGAATCGTCTCGTTCTTGCTCAACGCAGTGTAGGTAAACGACGAGCGCCAGATCTTCCATTCAAAGTGGCACCAGGCGGCGTCTAGAACGGCGAATTCCAGGTCCGAGTTCGCTGGCCAGACATCGGTGTCTCCGTTTAGCACCATCCGCTTAGGCTCAAGGTCGAAGGTCCTTTGCAAATGCTCAACGCTTGACATGTAGCTCTCGTAGTCGAGGTGAAAACGCTCGATCGTCAGAGGACAAAGTACGAACTCGTTGGTCTCAACCCGCAACGGAATCTCAAATGTCTCTGAAACGAGAGGACGAGGGCCAAACATCCACACCTCCTAGTGCCTAGTGCCGGGTGCCCGCCTCGGCGGGCGCGGGCGCGGGGTCTATCATAGACTGAAAATTCAGTCAAGGGCGCCTCTGCTACTTTGCCGCTGTGGCGCAGCTCAACCGTCAAGCGTTGCTTAAAGCAGCGACGGCGGCAATCGCTGAGCACGGCGTACGTGGGCTGCGGGTTGATGACATTGCTAGCCGAGCTGGAGTTGCCGTGTCCCTCGTCTACTACTACTTCGGCAGTCGCGCCGGACTGTTGGAAGCCACGCTGGTCTACGCCGACGAGGAATCGCCATCGTCAACTCTTTCGATCGAGAGCGGCAATGGATCGGCCTATGCAAAGCTCGAGAAAGCTATGCTGGCCGAGCTTGGGGGGTCACGATCGTGGCGGTCGCGCGCGATTGTCTGGAACGAGTTGACGGCTTCGGCTGTCTTCGACGAGAAGATGCGCAAGCACGTCGATGCGGTGAATGGCAAATGGGCGGAGTCCGTGGCCTCATTCATCGCTTGCGGGCGCCAGGATGGTTCAATCCGTCAGGACGTTGATCCCCACGAGGAAGCCGACCTGTTGACATCACTGCTCGATGGACTGCTCTTGCGCTTGCTTACCAAGGCCCTGCCCCGGCGTCGCGCCGTTGAACTGCTGCGCTCAATGGCCAAGGAACGCCTTCAGCCACAGAAGAGCAAGTAAAACGTACGCCGATGTCCCCCTCGACTTCGGGATCGAGGTAGGCAAGAAGCCTCGATTCCACCATCACTCCAGGCATAGGCTGCTCGCCTTGCGATCTCCACGTTCTCCTCCGACATCGCCTGCGCAGTATCTCGCTCCGCGCGTTGCTCTCAAGATTCTGTGGGTGGGGCGGACAAGAGAAGGACATCGCGCGTCCTCCTGCACCCCTCCTCCCCCCCACGTCTAGGCATGGATGGATTGGTTTCGGTTGGGGGGTCAGGCAATCGGCGCGTATCGCTCGTGACGCCGTTCGGTACACGGACGCTGCCTTTGCCTTGGCTAAGCGGAGTACAACGGCTTAGCCAGCCGCTTGTGCGGGTATTCCCTAACGATCAACATGCCGTGGGGTTGCTCCCCGCCCGCGCGCAACATGCGGCAACGGGCCGGCAGGGCAGACGGGCCTCCCTCCACCCGTGCGCCAGTTGTGCGCCAGTCAGCCACCGAATAGGGCGGTTTTCAGCAGTCCCTAGCGGTTCCAGATTGGCTCTACCAAGCGGAAATCCGTATTGCCGTGCGGCGCCCGCCCGTTCTCTCCTCCCCTGTAGTACCCCAGAGCGCCCCGCCAACTGCGGGGCGTCTCTTTGAGTAAACCCCACCGCTTGGTCCGCGGTGCCGCTTTCAGGCGAGAGCAGCAGTGCCGATACTCCCTACCACGGCCTATGCCTGGGGACCGGCGAGCCAGATCGACTTAGCGCACTGCCAAATTGCGAAGTGCTCCCGATCTGTCCGGGCAGTCGGCTCCGGCACCCGGATACTCGGATGCCCGATACGGGCGCCCACCCCTGAGGGACCTAGTGCGAGACGCTGACCGTTCCATTTGCGGCCAACGCGAAAGGGGCTGGCCCAGGGGACCAGCCCCACCGCGTGGGTTTCGCCTCACTAGTGCGAGACCGATTCTTCTCAGGCGCCGGGTGTCAGACCGCGACACCAGAGCGAACTTCAGATGCAGCCTTTTCAATGATTCCGACCACCGCCTCGGGCTTCGACACGTAGATCGCGTGGCTGCCCTCAGCCTCCTCGTCGGTCGAACCCGCTCGCTCCGACATCGAGTGCTGGGCTGGCGGAGGGATCATGTGATCTTCGGTCGCGATCAGGTACCAGCTCGGCTTGGTGCGCCACTCCGCCTCGCTGATTTTGCCGCTCAGGGCGTCCGCGCCCCACGGCACCTGCGAGTCGGCCATAAATGCGGCCAGGTCGACATCCACATCGGCCGCGAATGAAGCAGCGAACTTTTCGCGGTCGAGGAATAGGAAGCCGTCCTTCGGCGGCAGGATTGGTGGCACCGGTGCGCCGGGGGGCGGATCGGCAATCAGCGTGTTCACGGACTCGTCGTTGTCGGGCGCGAACATCCGCTCCAAGCCCGCTGGGCCGAAGCCCTCGCACGGCTTAATCGCCATCCGTTGGAATGGGCAGAATCGGTTTTGCCCGAATCCCCGCTAATAGCCCGCAATTTGCGGACATCTGCCGCCCCCTCTCATCCCGCAGATCTGATGCTTTTTTGGCTCTGTAACGGGGAAAGGCGGCTATCCACAGCAGCGTCTTAGAAGGCCGCCGCTCTGTCCACTGAGCTACGGGGGCGGGGCTGGGTCAGATCGGCTGCGCCAGCGTAGCGCCGCCGGCCCCGGGATCAGGCCCCTTGCTTGCCGCCCCCGCCTGGGCATGTGGCGGGATTGAGACGCCCGTTGATCTTGTAGACGAAGTCGGGCTGGGGCGAGACGTCATCCTTGAACACCTCCTTCATCGCGGGGTCGCCCCTGATCCAGTCCCAATAGGGGTGCGCGTAGATGGAGTCGATCGTGTCCCAGGAGTACTGGCTGGTGACCAGGTAGTCGTAGTGCCCGGCGTTGATCTGCTCGCGAAAGTCGCGGCAGTTGGTCGCCAGCCTGTACTGGCCGTGCGGGCCGGGCACGCCGATGTAGTTGACGTAGTTGGACGTGTCGGCGCCATAGAAGCCGTACTGGCCGAAGTAGATCTCGCCGCCACCGGCGATGCCGATCCGCTGGTCGTGCTGGCGGCGCGCCCAGCGGTAGGACTTTTCCGGCCCGCCATCATGCAGGAAGAGCTTCGGGTCGGCGTAGTGGTGCTCGGCGTACTGGACCTGCTGGGCGCGGCCGAGGACGATCGCCAACACCGCCACCGCGGCCACGCTTCCCGCCACCGCCAGCGGGGTGATGCCGTCGCGGCGTCGCAGATAGGCGAGCCCGGCCGGCACCCAGATCAGCGCCGCGGTGATCAGGACGGTGCCGACTATGTAGCGCGGATACCACTGCGGGGTGGTGAACACCGTGACCGCAAAGACCGCGGTGAGGAAGCCCAGCGTCCAGCGCGAGTGTCCTTCGTCGCTTCGCAGCGGTCTGGCCAACGGCACCAACACCAGCGCCAGCACCAGACCGGGCATCAGGTAGCGGGTGTTGGTGAAGAACCCGCGTGGCGCCCCTTCGGGGCCAGCGGCGGTGAGCGGCGTGAACAGGTAGACGATCGCGGTCAGAAGCGCCGCACCCGCCAGCGCCTGAAGCATCCGGTTTCGGGATCTGAAGATCACATAGATCACGGCGGCGAAGGCGACGATGAGGATCAGGCCGTAGAGCGGGCCGAGCGCGTTCTCGAGATTCGGGAAGAACCAGTTGCGCCAGACCGAGGGGTGAAACAGATAGTGGGCGACGCTGAAGCGCGGCCGTGGGTCGAGCGGCATCTGGTCGGGGACCGGCAGGTTGAGCGGGCCGAAGCCAATCTGCGGCGTCGGGTTGCCGGCCTTGATCAGGTTGCGCACGAACCAGTAGCCGCCGGTCACGAAAATCGCAGCTCCCAGCACCAGCATCGTGTTGATCCTGGTGCGCCACTGGCGAGCGTTGAAGAGGATCACCGCGACGGCGATCGCCCCGACCGGAGCCAGCATCGTCAGCTTCACGGAGATCGCCAGCCCGCCGGCCAGGCCGGCCAGGATCAGCGGCCCGCGATCGATCAGGGCCCCCTCGTCGGTGACCTCACCGGTGACCAGCGACCCGGTACGCCGCACCTGGTGGCCGTTGATGATGAATGCGACGAAGGCCACCAGCATCGCGATCGCCATGATGTCGTTGCGGCCCTCGCCGGCCTGGGTGAGCACCATCACCCCGGAGTCGAAGACCAGTGCCGAAGCGACCAGCGTCGCCGGCCCGACGCCATATGGTCGCCCTATGCACCAGGCGGCTAGCAGCCCGACCGAGAGCCATCCGAGGTTGAGCAGCGGCGAGAGGAAGTCGTCGTGGACGATGATGATCCCAACCCCGTTGATCAGCTCCGAAGTCGCGGGGTAAAACCAGACCACGAGGCGCATGGGGTCGGTGAAGTGCAGGTGCACGATCGACGCGTCCTGCGCGAACCGGGCCGCGAACGGCATGTGGTACCAGGTGGTGTCGCCGCCGAACATCCCCTGGTCGAGGCTGAGCTGAGAGGGAAAGGTCCACTCGGCGACCGTGAACGAGGCGACCGCGATCGCGATCAGCAGATGCCACGGCTTCACCCTCGGGGGCTCGACCGGCGTCACGTCGCGCGGCGCCCGCGAGCGTCCGACCACGCCGCCTATCAATCCGACCAGGATCGATACCGAGACCACCCATCCCTCGCGCAGCAGGCCGACGCTGCCCAGGAGGTAGAGGCTGAGGACGAACAGGGCGACCCCGAGCACGATCTCGGCGAGCCGCGCCAGCGCCCCCGAGAACTCGGGAACGATCCAGCGCCGCAGCCAGTAGCCGCCGAAGCCCAGCGAGGCGATCATGGCGACCAGTGACAGCGAGCCGGCCGCATAGGCGCCGAAGCTCGGGGTCATGGCGGCGGAACTCTAGTCAAACGCCGCGGCCGGAATCTCCCAATTCCGTTGATGTCCAAGGAGATCTGTTGCCCGTAGGTTCTAGTTCACCGCCCACCCACCCGGGAGGACCCCAAATTCTGCAAGTTGGCGAGACGTTCGGCGGCTAGCGGCAAGTCCAATGAATCGGGGCGCCCGGATTTGAACCGGGGACCTCTGCCACCCAAAGGCAGCGCGCTACCAGGCTGCGCCACGCCCCGATCGGTCGAGTCTAGAGGTAGGTTCCCCGCCCGTGGCCGACGTCCGCCCCTTCCCCGCCCTTCACTACGATCTCGCACGCGTCGGCTCGCTGCAAGACGTCACTGCGCCGCCTTACGACGTAATCGACGCCGCGCAGCGGGCCGAGCTCCTCGCCCGCTCGCCCTTCAACGTGGTCGAGATCGACCTGCCGCAAGCCGGCCCGGGTGAGGATCCCTACGCCCATGCGGCGAGCACGCTGGAGGACTGGGAGCTGGAGGGCATCCTGCGCCAGGACCGCGAGCCCGCGCTCTGGGCGCTGACCCAGGAGTACACGGCGCCCGACGGCTCGCCCCATACCCGCCACGCGATCCTCGCCCGGGTGCGGGTCGAGGATTACGGGCCGGGCCGGGTTCGCCCCCACGAGCGCACGCAACCGGGCCCAAAGAAGGACCGGCTCGACCTCACCCGTGCTACTCGGCACAACCTCTCTCCGATCTTCTCGCTCACCAGCAGCGATGCCTGGCCGGGGGTGGATTCGGCGACGACGGGCGAGCCTTGGGGCGAGGTCACCGACGACGACGGCACCGTGCACCGCGTCTGGCGGATCGCCGACCCCGACGTGCACGAGGCGGTGGCGGCCGAGCTTGCCGGTGCCGAGCTCCTGATCGCCGACGGCCACCATCGCTACGAGACCGCGCGCGCCTACCGTGACGAGGTCGGCGGCGAGGGCCCGCACTGCTACACGCTGATGGCGCTGACCGCGCTCGACGACCCCGGGTTGACCGTCTTCCCGACCCACCGCTTGCTGAGCGGGCTGGCCGACGACCCCGAAAGGCGCGAGCACCTGCGCGAGGGGCTGCGCGAGCTGTTCGAGATCGAGGAGGTGGACGACGACCTCGACCCGGGCGGCGAGGACGGCCTCGGCGTCTTCGGCTACGTCGACTCTCACCACAAGCAACCGATCCGCCTGCGACTCAAGGACACCGCCGAGCTCGACCGGATGCTCGAGGGACGGCACGAGGCCTACCGGCGGCTCGATGTGGCGATCCTCGAGACCCTGGTGCTGAAGGGGACCCTCGGGATGAGCGAGGACGACATCGCCGCCAAGCGCGGTATCGGCTACGCGAAGAGCATCCCCGACGTGACGGCCGCACTCGACTCAGGCAGCTATGACGCGGCGTTCATCCTTCGCCCCACCCCGATCGAGCAGGTGCGCGCGGTAGCGGCAACCGGCGAGACGATGCCGCCCAAGTCGACCTATTTCTTCCCCAAGATCCTCTCGGGGATCGTCTTCAATCCGCTGGCTTAGCCCACCGGCTGCTGCTCTGACGGGGACGCCGGGGTGCCGTTCGCGCGACCCGTCAGCATGATCACGCTGACGACAAGGATCCAGATCCCCGTGAGGGGGATGGCAAAGAAGCCCGCCGGGGTGACGGAGACGATCGCGATCGCGAGCGCCGCCCATCCGAGCCAGCGCGGCAGTCCCCCGCTGCGAAGGATCGCCAGGGCCACCGAGAACAGAAAGACCGTTGTGCCGAGCACGACTGGAAAGAAGAAGTCGCTGTTCAGCGAGTTCAGCGTTTGCAGCGCGCCCGGATCGATCCGCTCCACGTTGTCGCTGTTGACCAGGTCTGTGAGAGTGAAGTTGAGCCCGGCGAAGATCGTCCAGCCCACCCCCATCAGGGCGCCGCCGACGAGGACCAGCAACGAAAGGCTCTCGGCCCGGCGCAGGACGGACCGGAGAGCGGCCGCGAAGAACACAAGGAGAACCGCGCCGTAAAGGGCGAGGATGCTGACGATCACCTGCTCGGTCTGATCGTCGTAATAGTCGAGGATTTCACTGGTCTTGGCGTCGAAGTTCGGGGTCTCGCCTCCGAGGATGAAGGCGATGACGAACAACACCACGGCGATGATGCCCGTGATCGGTGCGCGTTGGGTCCAGCGGTCCGGCATGTTGCTCCCTCGGTCGGTTTCGGGCGAGCCTATCCAGATCGAAGGCGGAAAGCACAGCAATCGTCGATCAGCCTACGGCCTCGCCGCGCATAAGATCCGCCCGTGGTCAAGATCTACACCAAGAAGGGCGACGACGGCACGACCTCGCTTTGGTACGGCGGCCGGGTGCCGAAGTCCGACCCCCGCACGGAGGCCTACGGGGCGCTCGACGAGGCGACCTCGGTGCTCGGCGTCGCGCGCTCTCTTTGCAAGCCGACCGAGCATGACGAGCTCTCCGACGACATCCTGAAGCTTCAGAACGACCTCTTCGTCGCCGGCGCGGAGCTGGCCACGGCGCCCGAGGCAGCCGAGCGGCTCGAGGACGGGGTCAGCCGGATCAGCGACGAGATGGCCGACTCGCTCGACGGCGAGGTAGACCGCTATCTGGCCGGCGTCGATCTGCCGCCTCAGTTCACGATCCCCGGCGGCACCCAGCTCTCCGCGCAGCTCGACGTCGCCCGCGCCGTGTTGCGGCGAGCCGAGCGCCGGGTGGTAGCGCTGAGCGAGTCCGGCGAGCTGGCTTCGGTGACGATCCTGCGCTTCCTCAACCGCGCCTCGGATCTTCTGTTCGCGATGGCCCGCGCCACCGACGAGGACTCACCCGCCCGCTTCGCCGGGCGCGGCAAGGGCTAGCCCGTGGCGAGCGCCGTCGCCCGCCGTCGCGAGGGCTACATCCACGAGGTCGAGATCGAGGGCCACACGGTGGTCGTCGACGAGCCGGAAGCGGCCGGAGGCGCAGACCTCGGTCCCTCCCCCACCCGCCTCCTCGCCGGCTCGCTGGCCTCCTGCACCGCGATCACGATCGAGATGTACGCCGACCGCAAGGGCTGGGACCTGGGAGATGTCGAGGTGGTGGTGGACATGGAGTACGGGCAATCGAGCGTCCCGACCTCGTTTCTGGTCACGATCAAGCTGCCCAAGGAGCTGACCGAGGAGCAGCAGCAGCGGCTCGAAGTGATCGCTGGCAAGTGCCCGGTTCACCGCGTGCTCTCGCGCGAGACCCAGATCGAGATCGAAGACCGGATCGAGCTGGTCTAGGGATGGACCTGGGCTTGAGCGGCAGGGGCTGCGCGGTGACGGGCGCCAGCCGCGGGATCGGCCGCGAGACTGCGCGCAGGCTGTGCGCGGAGGACGCCGACGTGTTGCTGATCGCCCGCTCCGAGGAGCGGCTCGCCGAGGCCGCCGAGGAGTGCGGGCGCGAGGGCGGCCGCGTCGCGGCGCTGGCCCTCGACGTGACCGCGGACGACGCCGGCGAGCAGATCGTCGCCGAGGCGACCGAGCGCTTCGGGCAACTCGACGTCTTGGTCAACAACGCCGGCACCGCGCAACGGCGTGACCTCTACGACGTCCCCGACGAGGACTGGTACGCCGCCTTCGAGCTCAACGTGATGGCGCCGCTGCGCGCGATGCGCGCCGCCGCCCCGCCGATGGCCGAACGGGGCTGGGGGCGCGTGGTCAACATCTCCTCCTCGGCCGGCAAGCGACCCTCGGCGGCGACCCCCGAGTACTCGGTCGCGAAGGCCGCGGAGCTGTCGCTGTCACGACTGTTTGCCGACCGCTACGCAAAGCAGGGCGTGCTGGTCAACGCGATCTGCCCGGGGCCCGTCGCATCGGAGCTGTGGACGGCGGAGGGCGGCCTGGCCGACCAGGAGATGGAGCTGTCGGGGGCCGCCAGCCGCGAGGAGGCGTTGGAGGCGGCAGCCAAGGGAAGGCCAATCGGCCGACTCGCCGAGGTCGACGAGATCGCCGCCGCGATCGTCTTCCTCTGCTCCGAGCAGGCCTCCTACGTGAGCGGCTCCGCCTGGTCAGTCGACGGCGGCACCGTGCAGGTGATCATCTAGCGAGCAGCCGGGCGATCGCGGCGCGGGCGCGACCGAATGCCTCGCGGTCTCCGAACAGCTGGAAGGCCGAGTTTGCGCCCTGCGCGACCGAGTACAGCTCGAAGGCGAGCTGGCCGGGATCGTCGAAGCCGGCCGCCTCCGCCTCCGCCTCCAGTGCTCCGACCCAGGCCGACACCTTTTCGCCGATCGCGTCGCGAACCGGGCCCGGCCGGCTGTCGAACTCCGCCGTCACCGAGGCCCAGAAGCAGCCGCCAGGAAATACCTGGCGCTCCATGTAGCCGATGTAGCGGTCGCAGAGGCCCCGCAGCCGCTCCGCGCCGGATTCCTGATCGCCCACCGGCCCGATGACCTCTTCGGCGAAGCGGTGGCTCGCCGCCTCGATCGTCGCCAGCTGCAACTCCTCCTTGGAGCCGAAATGGCCGAAGAGGCCGCTCTTGCTCATCTCCATCTCGGAGGCGAGGCGACCGATCGTCAGCCCCTCGAGTCCCTCCTCGGAGGCGAGGTCGACGGCACGATCGAGGATCGCCTCGCGGGTGCTGCGCTGCTTGGTCGCCGGCATCGCCGTCCAGAATATCGCACGAACGTTCGTACGTTATGCTGCGGCAGCGCCAAGGCAGTCCAACCGAGAGGAGAACCGATGGCTGGTTACGAGATCAAGAAGATCGACGAAATGGAGGCCGTCTTCGCCGGCACCTTCAAGCGCGCCCGCGCCGAGCTCGGCGTCGAATCGTTCGGGTGCCAGGTCATGGACCTCCCCCCCAATCTGGATCAGTACCCCGAGCACGACCACGCCAACGACGGTCAGGAAGAGGTCTACGTCACGCTGAGCGGCTCGGGTGAGATTGAGATCGAGGGAGAGCGGCACCGGATCGACCCCGAGACCATGGTGATGGTCGGACCGGGCATCAAGCGGAAGGTCTGGACAGGCGACGAGCCGATGCGGCTGCTGGCGATCGGCGGGATCCCGGGCAAGCCCTACGAGGCGCCCGAGAACAGCAAGCTCGGCGCCCCGGACCCGCTACAGCAGCAGCAGACGTAATTGCGGCGGCTTCGCCGCCTGACACGCCAGTGCCGGTGCCTAACAACGGCACCGGCCAAGAATTATTTGGCGGCGCCGGCGAGCAGCTGGTCGGAGGTGGCGAGCTTCGCGCCCGCCGCCTTCATCTGGTCGATCGCCCGCTCGCCGTCGCCGGGCTCGACCTCGACCGGTCGGATCGCGTCCTCGACCACGGTGACGTCGAATCCCTCGCCGCGGGCGTCCAGGGTCGAGGCGCGAACGCAATAGTCGGTGGCCAGGCCGCAGACCGCGACCCGCTCGACCCCCCGCTCGCGCAGCTGCTGGGCGAGGTGGGACTTCTCAAAGCCCGAGTAGCCCTCGTCCTCGCGCCCACAGCCGACGTCGACGATGAAGTCGACGGCGACTTGCGCCATCGCCGGGTGCAGCTCGGCGCCATGGCTGCCCTGCACGCAGTGCACCGGCCAGGGCCCGCCCTCGGTCTCAAACGAGGCGTGGTCGGGCGGATGCCAGTCGCGCGTCGCCGCGACCACGTCGAACTGGGGAGCGAGCCTCTGGATCGGCTCGCCGATCTCATCGCCGCCTTCGACAGCGAGCGCTCCCCCCGGCGTGAAGTCGTTTTGAAAGTCGATGATCAGCAGCGCGTCGGCCATCGCCTCATCCCCGAATCTGGTTCAGTCACGATTCTAAGCCGATGACCTCCTCCTCCCCGGACCTGAGCCAACTTCTACTCACCCCCGAGGAGGCGGCGGGGTTGGACGCCCACGGGCGCACCGACGCGGCGGTGCTGGTGCCGATGTACGGCTGGCCGGACCGGCCGGGGCTCGTGTTCACCGAGCGCCGCTCCGACCTGCGCCGCCATGCCGGCGAGATCTCGTTCCCGGGCGGCCGCCAGGACGAGCCCGACGAGGACCTGCGCTCGACCGCGCTGCGCGAGGCGCATGAGGAGATCGGCCTCGACCCAGCCCAGGTCGAGCTGGCCGGGGCATTGCCGCCGATCGGGACCTACGTCACCTCCTACAAGGTCCACCCGTTCGTCGGCCTGATCCCCGAGGGATTGCCGCTACGCCCGAACCCGGCCGAGGTCGAGACGGTGCTCACCTTCGAGCTCGAGAAGCTCCGCGGCGCCTACGCGATGCGCCGGCTGGTGCGGCGCGGGGTGCCAGTTCGAACCCCGACCTTCGAGGTCGACGGCCACCTGATTTGGGGGGCCACAGGCCGCATCCTGCGCGACCTGCTGGAACGGCTAGCGGCGTGAGGCGGCGTCCCTAGACGTCCTTCTCGATCGGGACGTTGACCATGTTCCCCCACTCGGTCCACGACCCGTCGTAGTTCTTGACGTCGTCCTTGCCGAGCAGCTCGTGCAGCACGAACCATGTGTGGGCCGAGCGCTCGCCGATCCGGCAGTAGGCGATGATCGGGTCGCCGTCGAGGACGCCCTTTGACTTGTACAGCTCCTCCAGCTCGTCCTTGGACTTGAAGGTGCCGTCGTCGTTGACCGCCTGCGCCCAGGGGACCGATGCGGCGCCGGGAATGTGGCCACCGCGCTGCGCTCCCTCCTGCTCGTAACCGGCCATCGCGATCAGCTCACCCGAGTACTCCTGCGGGCTACGCACGTCGACCAGCTTGGTGTCCTCGTCGAGCGCGTCGCGCACCTCGTCGCGAAAGGCGCGGATGTCGCGGTCGGGGTCCTTGGCCTCGAACTCGGCCGCGTCGTACTGCGGGACCTCGGTGCTGGTCTCGCGGCCGTCCTCGATCCACTTCTCGCGCGGGCCGTTGATCAGCTTCACGTCGTCGTGCCCGTAGTACTTGAAGTACCAGTAGGTGTAGGCGGCGAACCAGTTGTTGCGGTCGCCGTAGAGGAGCACGGTGTGATCGTTGGAGATCCCGCGGCTGCCCATCAGCTCGCCGAACTCCTGCGGGCCGAGAAAGTCGCGCTTCACCTGGTCCTGCAGATCCGTTTTCCAGTCGAAGCCGATCGCTCCCGGGATATGCGCCTCCGCGTAGAGCGCCGGGTTCTCGTCGACCTCGACGATTCGTATGCCGTCGTCGTCCAGGTGGTCGGCAACCCAATCGGTGTCGACCAAGACGTCCTTTTCGTAGTCAGCCATCGCAACCTCCAAGCTTCAAATTTGGCCAATCCCGACCCGACTTTACCTATTTCTGTTCGCCGGCCTCCATCGCCAGCGTCGGTTGGTGGTGGAAGCGAGGCCCCGACCGCGCTACCGTTGAGATGCGGAGGATCGAAGCTCCTGGCTCCCACCCGGGCTGGAAAGCCCGAGCATGGAGCCGGACGACAGAGCGTCTCATCGCGGCGGGCCCAAGAGCGGCAAACGCCCGGACCGGAGTCCGGCGGCAGCCGGCCAGCAAGGCCCCTACGACCACGAAGATCCCCCCGAGCGCGACCGATCGCAGTCCGACTCCACCGAGGCTGAGAAGCCGAGCGAGCGTGAACAGCCCGCCGAGCCCGAGAAGCCGAGCGACCAGCCCGCCGAGCCCGAGAAGCCGAGCGACCAGTCGCAGCCCGACTCCAGCGAGCCTGAGAAGGCGAATGGGTCGAAGGCCGACGATCCGGAAGAGCGCCGGCCGGAGCCCGTCGCCGCGAAAGACGAGGGGCCGAAGGCCGAGGACAGCAAGCGCCCCGATCAAAACGGCGCCGGCGGTCCGCGCGAGGATGAGCCGCGCCGTGAGGCCGAACGCGAGGAAACCGATGACGAGCAGCGGCGCGATGAGCACGTCCACGTGCCGTCGGACGTCGACGCGCGCGGCGAGGACAAGTACCGCAAGGTAATCGGTCAGCACAACCCCAATAGAGGCCGCCAGCTAATCTACTACGGGAATATTCATCGCCTTCATAGTGGTCGCATACGTGGGGCTGAGTGCGGCGGTCGATCAGCTCGACAAGGCGCCGGCCGTTGATCCCGCCAAGGCGCCGTGGGCGCAGCGGGGCGCCCCGCAGATCCCGCTCGGGGGATTCGCGCCTCGCAAGCAGGGCCAGAAGGGCCCGACCCGCTTCCAGTAGGCGCCGCGGAGAAGTCGGCCGGCGCGTTGCGCGCCGGCACATTCCCTTGCGGCGGCGTTGCCGCCGCAGTTATGTCACCAGCCGCAGCGTGGCGGCGGCCATCGCGTCGAGCCAGGCGCCGAGGTCGGCGGGGTCGGACTCGACCACCTCGACCGGAATGTGCCAGGTTTCGGCGGCCGAGCGGACGAGGCCCGCGCCGCGCTCGAGCTGCGGGCTCTGCACGCCCCCGGCCGCCTCGTAGACGAAGCCCCGCACCGGGGTGTCGACGAGCCTTTCCAGCAGCGCCTCCAGCCGCGCGCCGTGGATCGCCACGATCACCTCCGGCTCAGCCTGCACCGTTCCGAGCAGCCAGTGCACGACCGTCACGTCGCCAACCAGGTCGAGCAGGGTCCCAGGCCGGTTGGGGTCGGCGACTGCGGGCTCGATCCCGGCAGCCGCGATATCGGCGACGTGCTCGGGGTCGCGGGTCGTTCCGCGCAGCGACCACCCCTCTGCTGCCAGCCGCCCACCCAGGGCGCGGCCCCGGCAACCGCAGCCGACGATCAGCGCACGTGCCAAGCCCTAGACGCCTTAAGAGGAGAACGGGCCGCGGCCACGCAGCCGGTGGGCCTGGTCCTCGGCGACCTTCTGGTCCAACTCGTCGCGGGTCAGCTCCGGCGCGCCGCGGCGGCGGCGCATCTCGTTCTGGGCATCGAGCATCTGCTGGACGTCGTCGGCCTCGAGCTTCACCTCGGTCTCGTAGGAGCGGGTCGGCTTCCAGTCGAGCAGGTCGGCGCCACTGCCCGGATAGAAGTGGCCGACGAGCAGGAGCACACCGACGAGAAACACGAGGATGAGGATCGTCCCCAGAAAGAACCCCACGCGTTCAGGATACGGTGATGCGATGCAGGAAGCGCTCATCCTCGACGCCGTCCGCACGCCGATGGGGCGTTACCGCGGCGCCCTCTCCAGCGTGCGCCCCGACGACCTCGCCGCCCACGTGGTCTCGACCGCCGTGCAGCGCAACGGAATCGACCCGGAGCGGATCACCGACGTCTACCTGGGCGCCGCCAACCAGGCGGGCGAGGACAACCGCGACGTGGCGCGCATGGCCGTCCTTCTTGCCGGCCTGCCGGTCTCGGTACCGGGCGCGACCGTCAACCGGCTCTGCGCGTCGGGCCTGGAGGCGGTCAACATGGCGGCCCGCGCCGTGAAGCTTGGTGAGGGCGACCTCTACCTCGCAGGCGGGGTCGAGTCGATGAGCCGGGCGCCCTGGGTGGTGCCGAAGCCTGAGGCGGCGCTTCCCCGCGGCGCGCAGACGATGTACGACACAACGCTGGGCTGGCGGATGGTCAACCCGCGGATGGCCGAGATGTACTCGACCGAATCGATGGGCGAGACCGGCGAGAACGTCGCCGAGCGCTATGGCGTCTCGCGGGAGGACCAGGACTCATTCGCGTTGCGCAGCCACCAGCGCGCCGTCGCGGCAGCCGAGGAGGGCCGCTTCGCCGAGGAGATCGTGCCGGTGAAGCTGAACCAGAACGGCGCCCTCGAACGCGACGAGGGGCCGCGGGCCGACACCTCGCTGGAGAAGCTTGCCAAGCTGCGGCCCGCCTTCAGAGAGGGCGGGACGGTGACCGCCGGCAACTCCTCGACCCTCAACGACGGCGCCGCCTGCCTGGTGATCGGCTCCGAGCGCGGCGCCGAGCAGCTCGGCGCGAAGCCTCTGGCCCGCATCGTCGCCTTCGGGGTCGCGGGGGTCGACCCCGCGGTCATGGGGATGGGCCCCGCGGAGGCGATCCCGCGCGCACTCGCCGCCGCCGATCTCGATCTCGACGACGTCGACCTGATCGAGATCAATGAGGCCTTCGCGTCGCAGGTCCTGGCCTGCGCCAGCCAGCTCGGCATCGACGGGGAGCGCCTCAACGTGAACGGCGGGGCGATCGCCCTCGGCCACCCGCTCGGTTGCTCGGGCGCCCGGCTGATGACCACGTTGGTGCGCGAGATGCGCCGTCGCGGCAGCCGCTACGGGGTGGCGTCGCTTTGCATCGGCGTCGGCCAGGGCCTGGCGACGGTCGTCGAGGCGGTCTGACCTGCGCCGCCCGGACCCAGCCGCCAAGCAAGCGAGCAAGCGGCGGGGGCTGCGACCCCCGCCGCCTACTTCAACTACTACTGGAGGAGTGCTGCTCTAGGAGCATCGTCATGACCCTATGACTCGTAGGCGATATTAGGTAGTCATTTGGACGGAAAATCGTGCCGGGAGCTGGACGTACGTATTAGTTGGCGCAACCTGCGGTTTCCTCTCTCGCCCCCGCCCCATCGGGTAGCCTCGCCGACCGTGAGCGCGAGGCTCTCCAAGAGAGCATGGTCTTGGCCGAGCGCGAACAATTGACTATGAGCGCGAAGGAGATAGCGAGCGTCGACGGGCGGCTCTCGCCGGTCGCGGAGGCGACGGTGCCGCTGAAGGACGACGGCCTCTACCGGGGCGACGGCGTCTTCGAGGTGATCCGGCTCTACGCCGGGCACCCGTTTGCGCTCGCCGACCACCTCGACCGCCTCCAGCGCTCGGCAGTCTCGATCGAGCTGCCGGTCGACCGCCCGGCAATGGAGCGTGAGGTCGAGTCGCTGCTGGCCGAGTTCGGCCAGGACGACGGCCAGCTGCGCATCATGATCACCCGCGGCGGTCGGCGGATCGCGGTCACCGAGCCGCTCCCGGAGCGCGCCGAGACGATCCGCCTGGCGACCGTCACCTATGCCCCCAGCGTCATCCTCACCGGGGTCAAGTCGCTCTCCTACGCGGCCAACATGCAGGCGACGCGGCTCGCGCAGGCCCAGGGCGCCGACGAAGCCGTTTTGGTGACCCCCGACGGCACGGTGCTGGAGGCGCCGACCTCGACCGTGTTCTGGGTCTCGCCCCAGGGCGTGCTGCGAACCCCTTCGCTCGACTCGGGGGTGCTGCAGTCGATCACCCGCGCCCGCATCGTCGCCGAGCTGGACGTCGAAGAGGGCATGTGGCCCGTCGCCGACCTGCGGGCGGCCAAGGAGGCGTTCCTCGCCTCGACGACCCGCGAGGTGCAGGCGGTTTCGGCGATCGATGGGACCGAGCTGCCCAAGGCCCCCGGCGAGCGCACCCGCGAGGCGATCGAGGGCTTCGGCACGGCCCTGCGGCGAGAACTGCCTCAATAAGCTGGCGAGGTGGACTTCGAGCTCAACGACGAGCAGCGCCTGATCTCCGAGGCGGCGCGCGAGTTCGCCGACCGCGAGATCGCGCCGCGCGCGAAAGAGAACGACCGCGCCGAGCGCTTCGACCGCGAGCTGGCCAGCAAGCTCGGCGAGGTCGGCTACCTGGGCGCCCCGGTCGCCGAGCAGTACGGCGGTCGCGGGCTGGACTACTTCGGCTACGGCCTGATCGTCGAGCAGGTTGGGCGCGCCGACTCCGCCGCGCGAACGGTGGTGTCGGTGCAAACCTCACTCGTCTGCGGATCGGTCGAGCGCTGGGGCACGGAAGAGCAGAAGCAAGCCTGGCTGCCGCGCCTCTGCTCGGGCGAGGCGCTGGGCTGCTTCGGTCTCACCGAACCCGACACCGGTTCGGATGCCGCCAACCTCCGCACCCGCGCCATAAAGGTCGATGGCGGTTGGTCGATCAGCGGCCAGAAGATGTGGATCTCGCTCGCCAACTACGCCGAGCTGGCGCTGATCTTCGCCCAGACCGATCCCGAGCAAAAGCATCGAGGCCTGGCCTGCTTTCTGGTCCCCACCTCAAGCGATGGCTTCTCGACCCAGGAGATCCACGGCAAGCTCGGGCTGCGGGCCTCCGACACCGCGGAGATCTCGCTCGACGAGGTCGAGGTTCCCGACGGCGCGCTGCTCGGCGAGGTTGGCGACGGCTTCAAGGTGGCGATGAGCGCGCTGGACTCGGGTCGGTTCAGCGTCGCCGCGGGCTGCGTCGGGATCTGCGACGGGTGCGTGGACGCCTCAGTCGCCTACGCGAAGGAGCGCCACCAGTTTGGCGTGCCCCTGGCCCGCTTCCAGCTCGTGCAGGAGCTGCTCGCCGAGATGATCGTGAAGCGCGACGCGGCCCGGATGCTCGTCTGGCGCGCCGCCGACCTCAAGGACCGCGGGTTGCCGAACACGGCCGAGACCTCGGTCGCGAAGCTCTATGCGACCGAGTCTGCCGTCGAATGTGCGAACGCGGCGATCCAGGTCCACGGCGGCTCAGGCTACGTCGACGACTACCCCGTCGAGCGCTACCTGCGCGACGCGAGAGTGACGACGCTCTATGAGGGCACTTCACAGATCCAAAAGCTGATCATCGGACGCGACGCGACGGGGATCAACGCGATGACCCCGATGGAAGTCGAAGAGAAGGCGAAGGTCTAGTTCCTTGTTGCTTGTTCCTAGGAACGAGGAACGAGGAACAAGCTGGTAGCGATGGGCGAGTTCATAGAAACGTCCGTCGACGGACATGTCGCGCTCTGTCGGCTGAACCGTCCCGAGGCGCGCAACGCGCTGTCGCCGGAATTGATGGCGGAGCTGGCGACGGCGCTGGAGGGCTTCGACGCGGATCCGGAAGTGCGCTGCGTGGTGATCGCCGGCTCGGACGAGGTGTTCGCCGCCGGTGCAGACATCAAGGTGACGGTCGAGCGCTCGTTCGAGGAGGCGCTGTATCACCCCGCGGCCTCGTTCTGGAGACGCCTGGCAGCGCTGAAGACGCCGCTGATCGCCGCGGTCTCGGGCTGGGCGCTGGGCGGGGGCTTCGAGCTGGCGCTCACCTGCGACCTGATCGTGGCTTCCGACACGGCCGAGTTCGGACAGCCCGAGATCACCCTGGGGATCATCCCCGGCGGCGGTGGAACGCAGCGACTCGCCCGCGTGCTCGGCAAGCAGCGGGCGATGGACCTGGTGCTGACCGGGCGCCGGATCAACGCGATGGAAGCGCAGGAGGCCGGGTTGGTGAACGTGGTCGCCAAGAAGAAGAAGTGGCTCGAGGAGGCCCTGGAGCTTGCCGGGCGAGTCGCGAAGCGGCCGCCGATCGCGACCAGGCTCGCCAAGCAGGCGATCATCGCGGCCGACGAGACCTCCCTGTCCGCCGGGCTGGAGATGGAGCGTCGCCTCTACGAGCTGTCGATGGCGACCGAGGACCGGGTCGAGGGGATGCGGGCGTTCATCGAGAAGCGCAAGCCCGACTTCAAGGGGAAGTAGCGATGGCAAACGTGTTCGAGGAGGAGCGCTGAGGGTCGAGCGCGTCGGCGTCGTCGGCGCCGGCACGATGGGCGCCGGCATCGCTCAGATCGCCTGCCTGGGGGGCTTCGAGACGCGGCTGCACGATCCGGTCGCCGAGGCGCTGCCCGCCGCTGAGGAGCGGCTGCGCGCGGCCCTCGAAAAGGGGGTCGAGCGAGGGCGATGGAGCGGCGAGGAAGCCGAGCGGGCCGCTGAGCTTCTGCGGGCGGCCCCGCGACTCGAGGACCTGGCCGGCTGCGAGCTGGTGATCGAGGCCGCGCCGGAGGAGCTGGGGCTGAAGCAGAAGCTGTTCGCCCAGCTGGCCGAGGTGTGTGGCCCGGAAGCCGTCCTGGCCACGAACACGTCCTCCCTCTCGGTGACGGCGATCGCGGCCGGGGTGCCCGAGCCGCAACGGGTCGTCGGCATGCACTTCTTCAATCCGCCGGCGCTGATGGAGCTGGTCGAGGTGGTGGCGGGACCGGAGTCATCGGAGGAGGCACTCCAGCTGGTCGCCGATGTCGGCGAGCGAATCGGACGTACGCCGGTGCGCGCCGCCGACGAGATCGGCTTTGTGGCCAATCGCTGCGCGCGCCCCTTCAGCCTCGAGGCCCTGCGCCTTCTCGGTGACCGCATCGCCGACGCCGAGACGATCGACCGCATCTGCCGGGTCGGCGGCGGCTTTCGCATGGGCCCGTTCGAGCTCATGGACCTGGTCGGCATTGACGTCAACTTCGAGGTCGCGAAGTCATTCTGGGAGCAGAGCTTCCACGAGCCGCGCTGGCAACCCCACCCGATCCAGCAGCAGATGGTCTCCGCGGGGCGATTGGGGCGAAAGGCGGCGCGCGGTTATTACGACTACTCGGACACGGCGTACCGGTCCCCTGATCCGGAAGTGGTCGCGATCGGAGACGCCGACGGCGACGAGCCGCAAGCCCTCCCGCCCGCCGAGATCGTTGGCGATGGCGAGCTCGCAGAGGCGTTGCGTGGGGTGGCGTTGGGGGGCGCCAACGCGCCGCGGCTCGTGCTGCTTGCCGAGGGAAGCCTCGCCGAGCTCGACGACGCGGGCACCTCGGTCGGCTTTCATCTGCTCGGGCCGCTGGAGGGCGCCAGGCTGGTCGAGCTAACCGCCGGCACCTACGCGCCGCAGGGAGCGCGGGATGGCGCTGAGGACTTCTTCGGTGCCCTGGGACTGCACGTGGAATGGGTCGGGGACTCCCCTGGCCTGGTGCTGGGGCGGATCGTCTGCCAGCTCGTCAACGAGGCAGCCTTCGCGCTCCAGAAAGGGGTCGGAAGCGCTGCCGACATCGACACCGCGATGCGGCTTGGCTTCAACTATCCGCATGGGCCACTCGAGTGGGGCGACGCGATCGGACTCGACCACGTGCTGGCGGTGCTCGATGCCCTGCACGAGGAGATGGGCGAGGAGCGCTACCGCGCCGCGCCGCTGCTGCGGCGAATGGTCGCCGAGGGACGCCTGGGTCGCAGGACCGGCAGCGGCCTGCGGCAATAGGTGTTGGCCGGCGCGTTGCGCGCCGGCACTAGCGTGTCAGGCGGCGAAGCCGCCGCAATTTATGTAGGCACTCCTACGCCCGGTGGCCGTTCTCCGACGCCGGTCGCTCGATCGTCCCGTACTCGATGCCGCCGTAGAAGAAGGTCGGCACGACCGGCCACTGGCGCTTCCACTCGGCCATCTCCGATGACGGGAAGACGTTTAGAAAGCGCGGGTCGCGCGGGTTGGGATCGGCGAGCGCCTTCTCCTTGATCATCGAGTCGTACTGGTCGATCGAGTCCTCGAGCGTGTTCGAGTTGAGGATCACCTCGCGCCCGAAGAACTCCGCCGTCTTGCGCACGCCTGGGATCTTCGAGAGGTGCGGGTGCCAGGAATCCGCGGCCACCCCGTTCTCGGAGGAGACCCAGACCCCGTCGTCGGTGTTGATGCACAGCGAGTGGTTACCGTCGGTGTGGCCAGGCGTCCAGACCAGCGCCACGCCCTTGCCCAGCTCGACGTCGCCGTCGAGCAGCACGACGTTGTCCTCGTTCACGCCCTCGATCCCATCCTCCACGTACCAGGCCCACTGCATCGGGTGCAGCGACGCAAACGTGTCCCACTCCTTGCGCTGGGTGAGCAGCTTGGCGTTCGGGAACAGCGGCTCGACGGCCTCCGGATGTCCAGGCGGTGGCTCGGTGGAGCCGAGGATGAAGCGAACGTCCTGGACGTGGAGATGGTCGAAGCTGACGAAGTCGACGTCCTCGGGGCGCAATCCGGTCTCGGCCAGCGCGCTGGGGACCGTGTGCCAGATCTTCGACAGCAGGTTGTAGGCGACGTAATCGCCGGCGCCACCGGGAAGCTTCTGGAGCTGCTCCAGCTGCTGCTGGTAGAAGGGCGCCTCCTGCGGGCCGTCGGTGACGGTGGGCTCGTAGGCGAGCGTGCGCAGGTTGCCGTCGAAGTCCTCGTACTGGATCACCTGCAGGCGGTTGATGATGTTGATGTAGGGATTGGCTCCCTTCGCGGCGCCTCCGAAGGCGAACTTGAGCGGATAGCCGGCCGAGGCGATCGGCACCGTTCGCACGGCGCGCACGCGGTTCTCAGCGGTGGCGAAGCGGGCGCGGAACTCGGACGCGGCCTCGCGGATAGCGGCCGGGCGGTCGCCGCGCGGCCAGGTCTCGTTCGCCTCGTCGAACTCGTGGAACGGCTTCAGCCCGACCTTCTCGGGACTCTCGATCGCCGCCATCAGATCCTCCTCGTCCTCGCTCGCTCGGTCGAGGCGCACTCTAGCGCCGGCCGCGCAAACGGCTCGGTGCCCGCGGGGGCTACTTGACCTTCTCGCAGCCCCTCACCTTGTCGACCCGGTCGACGACGGCGCGGTCGTTCTAGGGAGTCGGCGGCGCGATCTCGACCGGCTCGCCGCCCGGCATCCAGTGGGCCTCCGGCATCGGCGGCGTGTCGCGCAGGTACCACTCGGCATCGAGCGCCCCAATTCAGCCGGTGCCAGCGGCGGTGACCGCCTGGCGGTAGGTGTGGTCGACAAGGTCGCCGACCGCGAAGACGCCGGCCAGGTTGGTCTTCGTGGAGCCGTTCTGGACCATCACGTAGCCCGCCTCGTCGGTATCCACCTGATCCTTGACGAGGTCCGACTGCGGCGTGTGACCGATCGCCACGAAGGCTCCACCGATCTCGATCTCCTCGGTCTCGCCGCTGTCGGCGTGGCGCAGGCGCACCTTGGCGATCTTGCCGTCGTCGCCGGCGATGAACTCCTCCGGGACAAATGGGGTCTTGAAGTCGATGTTGTCGACCGCCTGCGCCCGCTCGAGCATGATCTTCGAGGCGCGAAACTCGTCGCGGCGGTGGACGATGGTCAGCTGGCTGGCGTACTTGGCGATGAAGATCGCGTCCTCCATCGCCGAGTCGCCGCCGCCGATCACGACCACCTTCTCGCCCTTGAAGAAGGCCCCGTCGCAGACTCCGCAGGTGGATACACCACGGCCCGATAGCTCGAGCTCCCCGGGGATGCCAAGCCGCTTCGGCTCGGCGCCCATCGAGAGGATCACCGTCTTGGCGCGGTACTCGTCGTCGCCCAGCCAGACTCGCTGGATCTCGCCGTCGGAGAGCTCGACCCTGTCCGCGTTGTCGGTGATGAAACGGGTTCCGAAGCGCTCCGCCTGGGCGCGGAACTGCTGCATCATCTCCGGCCCCATGATCCCCTCCGGATAGCCGGGGTAGTTCTCAACGTCGGTGGTGTTCTGAAGCTGTCCACCCCACTGGAAGCCCTCGATTACCAACGGCTCGAGGTTGGCGCGGGAGGCGTACAAGGCAGCCGAATAGCCGGCTGGCCCACCGCCGATGATGATCAGCTCTTCGGTCTTCGGCTCGTTCATTTCCTCACTCCGTAGCCTATCCAAATGTTACTTCACTTTCTGAAGTATTGGAAGCCGCTCGGACGGTGCGTTCAGCCACCGGTGAGGGAAGTGGCAGGGACGCGGTCGATCGGCTTGCCCTCCACGCTCCAGCGCTGAACCGTGTGGCGCAGCTGGAAGAAGGCCACCACGCCAAACGGGATCGGTAGCCAGAAGGCGTTCAGGCGATAGGTGAGCACGGCGGCGAACACCTCGTCGCCCGGCAACCCGAAGAGCACGAAGGCGCCGATCATCCCCGCGTCCACGGCACCGACTCCCGCCGGCGCGAACGGGAACAAGTTGGCGGCCAGGCCGATGAAGAACCCCTGCACGACCACCCCCAGAGGCACCTCGATCCCATAGGCCTTGAAGCTCGCCCAGAGGATCCCAACGTTGGCGGCCCAGTAGCCGATCGCGCCGGCGATCGCGATCCAGCCTTGGCCGGGATGGCACACGATCTCGATCGCGGTTCGGACGCCTCTCGCGGCGGTCTCGGGGACCGGCGCCAGTCGGTGCGCTAGCCGTCCCATGCGGCCAACGCTGCGAATGTCTTCCAAGCGGCGCTGAAGGTCGCCGGGGACCAGCGTGATCAGCAGCCCCACCGCGACCACGATGCCGGCGACCGCGGCCGGGATCACGGTCAGCTCTACCGGCGCGTCCCCATGGAGCACGCCGGTGCGGAGCAACACCCCAAAGACGATCACCGCGGAGATGTAGACCGCGTAGAGCAAAACCAGGAAGGCGACCATCCGGCAGGCGGCCCGTCGGGCCCCCATCCCGGCGCGGCGCAGTGCCCAGTAGTTGAGGGCCACGCCACCGGCGCCGCCGGCCGAGAACAGCAGCGCGGCGGCCAGGCCGGCCATCGTGATCTCGTAGGACTCCACCCACTTCAGGGGCAGCACGTCGCCGCCGACGACCCCCTTGAACAGGGTGACGAACCCAAGGTAGGCGAAGACGTTGAAGCCGATCGCCACCGCGATCCACTTCGGGTCGCCTTCGGAGAGCTTGCCGAGCGCGCTCTCGAGACCGATCAGCTTCGGGAACAGGAGGTAGATCCCGACGATGAGCAGCAGGACGATGACCAGCGTCTGCGCGATGCGCCGCCGGGTGAAGAAACTGATCTCGTCGGTCGAGGGCTCTTCGTCGACGTCCCCCCCGTCGACACCGGTGGAGAGCTCCTCTTCCTCCGCCTTCTGATCGAGGGATCTGGCCTCGCTCATCTGCTCCTGTGAACTCATGCTACCCAGGCAATAGCGTCGGAACCGGGCTTGCCGATCATTCCCGCTGCGCCACGGCGGTGCGCTCGAGTCGCTGCAAAGCGCGGTTGACCTTCAGCACCAGCGGCTCCACGTACGGCTCCCCGCGCCGTACCGCCGCGACCAGCAAGGCGCCCGCCGCCAGGTCGGTGACGTAATGCTCGCCCAGGTAGACAAGCGCGAAGCCCAGGGTAAGCGCGTAGCCCCAGCCGACCGCGCCCTCGACCGGACCTGCCTCGCTGAGCTGGATCGCGACCATCAGCGAGGTGGCGAAGTGAAGCGACGGCATCGCCGCCCACGGGTTGCCGCCCAGTGAGTCGTACATCCGCTCCCACGCCCGCCCCCAGGTCTGCTCGCCGACCTCGACCATGATCCGGCGCACGTCGCCCTCGATCAGCCCCTGCTCGGACGACCACCACGGAGGTGCGGTGGGGACCAGGAAGTAGAAGACGCACCCAATGTCGTAGGTGGCGGCGAGCTGGCGGGCGGCGCGCGGGAAGCGATCGTTGTGACGGACGAGGATCCAGATCATCGCCAGGTGCGGCTCCAGGAACCACAGCCAGTGGGCCCAGGTCAGGGCGCGGTCGAGGAGGTTGCTGCGGCCCAGACCGGCCAGAGCCCGTTGTAGACGCAGGGTGGGCAGCTCGCCACCGCCCAGCACCCGGTCGGCGGCGATCGGATAGTGGCTGCGCAGGCGATCGCGCAGGCGCTGCGGGTTGTCGTAGGGCAGCTCGTGCACCATCACGAAGCCCCACATCTGCTGCGCGAAGAGGACCGCGTCGCGCATCTTGGAGCGCGGCCAGAGCACGGTCATCGCCAGCGGCCCGGCGGCGGCGGCGGCGATCGTCACCGAGGCGGGGATGTGCCGGCGGCGGCGGATGAGCGGGATTGCGACGGAGGCGACGACCGTCGCCGCTGCGGCGGCGCAGACCAGCGCGCGCGTCCTCGGACTCGGGTTCTTTCTGCTGCCTGATCTAGCCAAGTAGCGGAATGTAACGGCGAGCGCTCAGGCGGTCTGCGAGACCACCACCGGCTCGATGTCGACCGGTTGCGAGATCGGGCCGGCCTCCAGCCCGCGCGGGTCGATCGGGCCGGGCATCAGCTCCTCGGCTGGCGGGATCTCGACGCCGATCACATCCATGCGGCGCCGCAGCGCGTTGTAGGCGAACCCAAAGACCTGCGAGGAGTGATTGTCGTAGCTGACGAACTCGGTCGTGTTCGGGTCCTCGTAGGGGGGTATGAAGACCCGCGCCGCCTCAGGCAGCAACCGGGTCAGGGTGCGCAGGATCACCTCGCGCATCTCGGGGCGCTCCTCGCAGACATCGCGCAGAAAGCGCACGCCGAAGGCGATGTGGCGGTGCTCGTCCTGCTCGACCAGCGAGAAGCCCTTGTGGAAGCCGGGATAGAGGGAATGATCCTCCATGTACTGCAGGATCACCCGCTGCCCGGTCATCGCCAGCACCCCCTCGGTGACCATGTGGTAAATGACGATCCCCTCGACGAACAGCTCGAGGTCGTCGGGACTTTTCAGCAGCCGCTGGGCGACGTCGCGCAGCGAGTCGTCGAACAGGAAGTGCCAGGGGCCGATCATCGTCTCCTCGGCCTCCCGAAGGCGCGAGCGCATGTCGTCGGCCGAGAGCGCCATCACCTCCGACGCCCAGCGGTCGAAGAACACGGCGTGCCGCGTCTCGTCGACGAGTTGGGTGGCCAGGAATGCCTCTGCCTCGCCGCTCGGAGCGGCGAGCACGAAGGGCGCAAGGTCCGCCGCCACCCGCTCCTCGCCGACATAGAAGCTCGACATCGTCCAGGCGGTATCGCGCTGGGCCTCGGTCGGCGTCGCAAGCCACTGCTCGCGGTCGATCGAGAAGTCCAGCTCGTGCGAGCGCCAGTTGCGCTTCTCCCATAGCGCGTAGAGCTGCTCGTAGCTGAGCAGGTTGTCACGCTTCGCCGCCGCGCCGCCCTGGGCGGGGTCGATGGTGCGCGGCGCGGCGCCGTTTGAGCTCGAGCCCCATGAGCCGATGCGGTTTGCCTGCACGACGCGCTGGCGCTCCTCGCGCTCCAACTCCGGCCCGTCGACGCCGTCGGCGCGGTCGGCCCAACGGCCGAACAGGGTGACCGGGTGAAGGGCGCCCTCGGCCCGGGTCAGCCCATTCTGCATCGCCTTTGTCGGGCTGAGGTCTCCGCGCAGCAGCGCCATCCACGTGTCGAACGAGAGCCGGACCGTCGCGTCCGGCGCCGCGGCTCCGTTCTGCGAGCCCGCATTCACCCTGACCTCCCCGTCGTCGACCTCGACCACCCAGCGGCCACCGCCATCGCCGAGAACCTCGAACGCGATAGTGAAGCGGTGGCCTCGCGTCCACTCGGGATCGATCGCGTAGGGCAGGGAGCGGTAGATCAGGTCTGGGTCGACCTCGACGCCGAACTTGGCCATCTTGCGCGGGCCGGCCTCGGGGTCGAGGTGGCGCAGCTTCAGGGCCTTGCGGCGCTTGCCGCGCAGCCGCAGGCGGCGGCGCAACATCAGCCCCAACGGGCTGGAGCCCGCAGCGAGTCGCGCGAGTCCCAGCGAATCGGTTTCGATCGCGAAGTCCTCGCCAGCGTCGCCGTTGGAGGGCTCGACCGTGGCCGGGCCACCGTCCCCGGAACCGCGCACGGTCCAGTCCCCAAGTCCTTCGACGCTGAGGCGCCAGCTGAGGTTGGAGGGCATCGTGGCAGCCGCCGCGGGCAGCGAGTGGACGATCAGCCTCGCGGCCAACTCGGGGTCGGCCTTTACCATCCGCTGCAGCGCTGCCTCCATGGTGCCGTTCGAGGAGCTCGCCCCGGATCCGTTGGAGAGATTTGCGTCGATCGCCGACTCAGCGCTGCCTTCCATCGTTCCTCCTTGAGTTTGGCTGACTGGCCAATTCTTCCACTCTCGCCCGTCGCTGCCAAGCCACGGGGCGCTGCGGATTAGAATGGCCGCGCTTTGGCGCCGCCGCGGACACGTGCCCACCGCCTCCTCCTCTCAATGGGGGCGGTGCTGCTCACCCTCGCCCTTGCCGCCGCGCCGGCGGGCGCGAACGTGATCTCCCCCGAGCCGCCCCACTCGCCCAACGCCGACGACCTCAACACCCTCTACTGGATCACGCTGATCGTGGTCGTAGCGCTGATCGTGGTGGTCAACGTGGCGTTGCTCTCCGCGATCGTGCGCTACCGCGAGCGCCGCGGCCGCGAGCCGCGACAGGTGCGCAGCGGCCGTCGCGTCCAGGTGCGGGCCGCCGGCGTGCTTGCGGCCCTTGCCGCCGCGACCTTCGTGGTCAGCATCGTGTTCACGCAGAAGGCCCGCGACCGGGCGCCGACCGGCCCGCAGGGGCTACAAACCTCGGCGACGGTCACGGGCAGCGGCGCGGCGCCGATCGGCACCTCGACCCCGCCGGCAAGCCAGAGCGCCAACCCGCTCGAGATCACCGCGACGGGGCAGCAATGGCTGTGGCGCTACACCTACCCGAACGGCGCCTTCTCCTACTACCAGCTGGTCGTCCCGGTCGACACCTCGGTGCAGCTCGACCTCGTCACCACCGACGTCGTGCACGGCTGGTTCGTGCCGGAGCTGGGCGGCAAGTTCAACGCCGTGGCGGGCAAGATCAACCACGCCTGGTTCCGCGCCGATCAGACCGGCACCTACACCGGCCGCAGCTCGACCTTCTCGGGGGCCGCCTACGCCGCCGACCGGATCGAGGTCTCGGTGGTGACTCCGCAGCAATACCAGGACTTCATCGCAAGGCAGAAACGCGACATCCAGGACGCGCAGGACATCGTCGTCCAGCAGATCCAAAGCGGGCAGACGCCATGACGCCTCCTCCGGCCACAACGCTCTCACCCGGCCGGCCCGAGCTGGTCACCAGCGAGTACCCGCAGCGCCGGCCGCGCTGGATCGAGCTGGCGACCAGCGCCGACCACAAGGACGTCGGGCGGATGTTCATCGGCGGCTCGCTCGGGTTCCTGCTGCTGGCGACGGTCGAGTGGGTGCTGATGCGCCTGCAGCTGGCGATCCCCGAGAACACGATGCTGAGGCCGGAGTTCTTCAACCGGCTGCTCTCCCTCTACGGCGAGACGGCGATCTTCCTGTTCGCGATCCCGCTCGTCGTCGGGTTGGTCTACTACGTCGTGCCGCTTCAGATCGGCGCCCGCACCACCGCCCTGCCACGGCTCGGCCAAATGGCCTTCTGGCTGTGGGCGGCGGGCGCGGCGACCCTCTACTCGAGCCTGATCTTCACCCCGCCCGAGTCGGGCGTCAACCCACTGCCGCCACTGTCCAGCCTCGCCTTCGCGCCCAGCAACGGGGCCGACGTCTGGCTCGGCTCGACCGGGTTGATCTGCACCGGCTTCGTCTGCTTCGCCGTCAACATGATCGCCACGCTGCGCAACCTGCGCGCCCCGGGGCTCGCCTGGCGCCGCCTGCCCCCCTTCGCCTGGGCGGCGACGGTGGGGACCTGGCTGCTGGGGTTCGTCTCGGTGGTGATGCTGGGCGCAATCACGATGCTGATGTTCGATCGCAACGTCAACGGCATCTTCTTTGAGGGCGATGCGGGCGGCTCGCCGCTGCTCTGGCAGCACCTCAGCTGGATCTTCTTCAACGGCGCCTACATGCTGATCATGATCGCCGCCTTCGGCGCGATCGCCGAGATCGTCCCGACCTTCTCGCGCAAGCCGTTGTTCAGCCGCGAGGCGGTGATGGCCTCGCTGGCGGCGATCGCCGTGCTCGGCACCCTCGCCTGGATGCAGAACATGTACTCGGACCCGATCGGGATCGGCTGGAGCTACTTCGCGATGGCGATGGCGATGCTGGCGGTGATCCCGTTCGGGCTGGTGCTGTTCAACCTGATCGCCACGATGATGGGCGGCGCGCTGCGGATCCGCGCCCCGATGCTGTTCGCGCTCGGGGCGATATCGATGATCGCGGTCGGCCTCGCCTGCGAGCTGGGGCAATCGGCGGTCGGGGTCGCCTGGCAGCTTCAGAACACGAGCGACGCCACGGCGTCCACGCACTACGCGCTGGTCGGCGCGGCGATCCTCGGCGGGCTCGCGGCGCTGCACTACTGGTTCCCCAAGATGACCGGGCGCACGCTGGGCGAGAGGCTCGGCGGGATCTCCTTCTGGACGATCCTGGCCGGCCTCAACCTCTCCTTCTTCCCGCTGGTCCTCGCCGGCCTCCAGGGCCAGGTGGTCGACGTCTACAAGTTCTATTCCGGCACCGGGGTCAGCGGCTACAACCTGGTGGCGACGATCGGCGCATTCGTGCTGGCGCTTGGCATCGTGCTGGCGCTCGCCAACGTCGTGTTCAGCCTCCGCTCCGGCGTCCGTGCCGGCCACGATCCGTGGGGCGGGACCTCGCTGGAATGGCTGGCGCTGTCGCCACCGCCACCCCACAACTTCGACCTCTTGCCCGACGTTCGCAGCCACGAGCCGCTTCGTGACATTCGCGACGCGATCGCCCGCCAGGGGGCGGGCGGCGGCGAGAAGGCAGCCGAGTCGCAGCCGGTAGCCTGAGCACATGGAGCTGGCAGCGGGCCGTGGCGGCGGCGAGCTTCGCCGACTTCGCCTCCTCCTCACGATCACCGTAGTCGCCACCTTCGCGTTGATCGTGGTCGGCGGCGTGGTGCGGATCACCGATTCCGGGCTCGGCTGCGGGCAGGCCGGAGCTGGGTTGAAGGGCTGGCCGCTGTGCGGCGGGCGGGCGCTGCCGCTGATCCAGGAGAAATCGGTGATCGAATTCTCCCACCGGGCGCTTGCCTCGATCGTCGTCGGGCTGATCCTGCTGTGTGTCTGGCAGGCCCGCAAGCTGCCGGGCCGGGCATTCCTGCGCCGCGGAACGATCGCCGCAGCGGCGCTGGTGCTCGCGCAGGCGGTGCTCGGGGGTTTGACCGTCGAGCACAACCTCCAGGAGGTGCTGGTCGCCGCCCACCTCGGCCTGGCGATGCTGCTGCTCGGCACCCTGATCGCGTTGCGCTGGGCGGCCTCGCGCGAGCAGGACACTGCCGCGCCACAGCTGCGCGGCCGCGGCCTGCGGCCGCTGGCCACAGCGGCCTCGGTTCTGGTCCTGGCGACGGTGGTCGCCGGCGGTGTGATTGCGGGCAGCGAGGAGGAAGGCGTAAAGAACGGCGTCGTCAACGGAGCGCACCTCGCCTGCGGCGAGCAGTTCCCCGGCTGCCTCGGAAAGGCGAACCCGTTGCCGTTTGGCCAGTACGGGCGCCTCGCCAACATCCAGCTCACCCACAGAGCGCTGGTCTATGCGACCTCGTTGACGATCCTCGCGCTGCTCGGGCTGGCGCTCTACCGTCGCGTCTGGTCGCGCGAGCTCACGGCGCTCGGCCTGCTGCTCGTCGCGCAGGTGCTGCTTGGAGCGCTGAACGTGTGGCTCGGAAAGCATCCGGCGCTGATCGTCGCCCACCTCACCACCGGTACGCTGCTTTGGGCGGCGGCAGTCACCACGACCTTGCGCCTCTCCCCCGTTCCGCAGACCGCCTCGCGACCCAGAGCCACCGAGCCCGAGACCTCCGCCGCGCCCGCTTGAGCCAGATGGAAGCCGAAAGCAGAGCCCTGGAAGCCAACCCACTCGACGCCGGCATCGCGTCTCCGCCGGCGACACGGGGCCTGCCGTCCCAGCCTTCGCGGGCCTCCGCCCTGGCCGTCGCCCGCGACTATCTCGCGCTCACCAAGCCGCGCATCATCGCTCTGCTCCTGGTCACCACGGTGGCGACGATGCTGGTCGCGGATCCCGCTGGGCCGCCGATCGCGATCGTGATCTGGACGATGCTCGGCGGCTACCTGGCGGCGGGTGGCGCAGGGGCAATCAACCACTACCTGGACCGCGAGGTCGACGCGCGGATGGCCCGCACGCGGCGGCGACCCCTGGTCAGCGGGCGGATCGAGCCCCTGCACGGGCTGCTTTTCGGCATCGCCCTCGGGGCGCTCGCCTTCGTTCAGCTGGCGATCACGGTCAACCTGCTCGCGGCGGCGCTGGCGATGGCCGGCCTGCTCGGCTACGTCTTCGTCTACACGATGTGGCTGAAGCCGCTGACGCCGCAGAACATCGTCATCGGCGGCGCCGCCGGCGCCGTTCCGCCGCTGGTCGGCTGGGCGGCGGCGACGGGCGGGCTGTCGGTCGATGCGCTCTATCCGTTCGCGATCGTCTTCTTCTGGACCCCTCCCCACTTCTGGGCGCTGTCGCTGCTGATCAAGGACGACTACGCGCGCACCGGGGTCCCGATGCTGCCGGTGGTGCGCGGCGAGGATGAGACGCGCCGCCAGATCCTGATCTACGCGGTGGTCCTGCTCGCGGTCAGCCTGCTGCCGGCGATCGGCGGCCTGTTCGGGGCGATCTACCTGGCCGCCGCGCTGCTGCTCGGCGGAGCGTTCTGCGCGCTCGCCCTGCGACTGCGGGCCCGGCCGACGAAAAGCGCCGCGCTGCGGCTCTACCTCTACTCGCTGGTCTACCTGGCGCTGCTGTTCACAGCGATGGCCGCCGACAAGGTCGTCTGATAGAAGACGCCAAATGGACCGCGAGCAGGCGAAGCGCAACATAGGCACCGGCCTCTGGCTCGGGCTGATGGCGGCGGGGCTGTTCGCGCTCACCTTCATCGTCGCCACGATCTACATCGCGTCCGCCTGATGCCCGAGGGCGAGAAGATCCCCGAGCCGACCGAGCTGGTCTACCTGCCGCGTCCGTCCTGGGCGCCCGCCCTGCTCGCCTTCGGGGCGTTGATGATCGTCAACGGCATCTACGGCGAGGGCATTCTGTTCCGGGGCTGGGTCTACATGCTCATCGGCGCGGTGGTGGCGCTGGCCGCGCTGCGCTCGCTGGTCGTGGGAGCCGTGCGAGACTTCTACGAGCGCCCGCGCCAGCAGCGCCAGGGCGCCACGGTCCTGCCGGCTGGCTCGCTGCGGGCGCCGCCCAAATCAGGTTGATGCTGACGGACTGAGAGCAAGCAGCTCGGCGGATCTCGCGCTGCGCGCTCGCACGCGCCCTGACGGGCGCTACCGAGCGGCGAAGCGAGCGCACTCAGAAGGTGCGTGAGCAAGACACGAGGCCGAGGACTCCGAGAAGCGGAGCTATCAGTCCGTCAGTCCGGCGTCATGCCGGAGGTTGCGCCCTCCGACGTCCAGACGCGCACGATGTCGCGCATCGAGAGCACGCCAATCAGTTCGGGGCCCTCGTAGACGACCAGGTGACGAATGCCGCGCCGCGACATCTCGGCGGCGGCGCGCTCCAGGCTCCAGTCGGGGGCGGCGGCGATCACGCTGTCGCTCATGTGGTCGCCGACCCGCTCGGCGTCGGGGTCCTGGCCGGCGCCGACCGAGAGCAGGACGTCGCGCTCGGTGATGATCCGCGGCGTAGGCGACTCCTCGTCGATGACGATCGCCGCGCCGGTCTTCTTCTCGGCCATCTTCCTGGCCGCGTCGCGCAGCGTGTGCCCCGGGCCGACCGTGAGGACCACCGGCGACATTCCGTCCTTCACCTGCATCGCGTCCGCTCCCGCCGTGCTCCTCGTGTTCGTTCCGTCGTGCCGATTGGCGCAAGCTTATCCGACCGGTTCGCTGCCGCAAGCCAGGCTTTGCGCGGAGGCGCAGCTATAGAATGCGGCCGCTTCGCCGCCCCAGATGCCGACGTCGCCCCCCCTCACCCGTGCGCTTCCGCTGTTCGCCGCAGCGGCAACGATCGTCCTGGTCGCAGCTGGTTGCGGCACCTCGAACGCCGACCCGGCGAAGGGGCGGTCCCTGTTCATCCAGAAGTGCGGAAGCTGCCACACGCTCGCGCAGGCGGCGACCACCGGCACCCAGGGGCCGGACCTCGACGACGCCTTCGCCGCTGGTCGATCCGCCGGCCAGGACAGCGACACGATCGAGGGGGTCGTCAAGGCACAGGTCGAGTTCCCGCGTCCGAGCACCAACAACCCCGCGGTCTCGATGCCGGCAAAACTGGTCGAAGGCCAGGACCTCGAAGACGTCGCCGCCTACATCGGCAGCGTCGCCGGGGTGCCGGGCGCGGCGCCGCCCCAGGTGGTGGGCGGACCGGGCGCGCAGGTGTTCGCGAACAACGGCTGTAGCGGCTGCCATGCGCTCGCCGCCGCCAACGCGGGCGGCACCACGGGCCCGAATCTCGACAAGGTGCTGCCGGGGCAGTCGGCCGCGCAGATCACCCAGTCGATAGTCGACCCCAACGCGAAGGTCACCCCCGGCTACCCGTCGAACGTGATGCCGCAGAACTTCGAGCAGCTGATCCCGGCTCCCCAGCTCAAGCAGCTGGTGCAGTACCTGATCAGCTCGACCGGTGGCGCGAAGGCGAGCGGGAAAAAGAAGAAGTAGGCAGCTCAGGCGCTGCGCGCGACCGCCGCCTCCGCTTCGAGATCGACCACCACGTGGGTGACCGGCAGCTCGATCTCGCTTCGGGCTCGCTCCACGACCCCGTTCTCCAGCCAGCGGGAACGCTCCGGCGGGTGGGTGGAGATGATTATCTCGTCGGCGGGGAACTCGCGTAGCGCGTCCTCGATCGCGACGTTCGGCTCCGAGTCGCCGACCTGGCCGCGGGCCCGAAGGCCGACTTCCTCGATCGCCAGCAGCGACAGCTCCATCCGCTGGCGGGCCAGCTCCATCGCCTCGTCGAGGTCGGACGACCAGTGGGCTGCCCTCGAGCTGGCCAAGGCCGGGGTGACGACGAGGATCTCGGTCTCCCCGCCGCGACAGCGGTTCTCGACCTCGCGCAGCAGCGCCCGGCCACCGACCGTCTGGTTGGCGACCACGAGCACGCGGCGCTTGCCGTCGCCGCCGCGCGATAGCTGGACGCTCCCGCGCAGCGTCCCCCGCGAGCTGCGCCAGGCAAGCCCGGCTCCGAAGCCGATCAAGGCAGCGGCCCAGGCGACCCCGATCGCGGGGCGGGTAAGCAGCGTCAGCGCGGTGACCGAGGCAACGCCGATTCCGATCACCACGATCCAGCGAAAGGCGTCCGCCTCCGACCTCAGCGGGTTGTGCATGTCGGCCTCCTCGGCTAAGCGGAATTATCGCGCCGCCGGCGCGAATTGCCAAGCGACCCCGACGCCAACCTCAGGTGATCCGGCCAGAGGCAGCGGTCAGCAAGCCGCCCGCAAACAGACCGCCGGCGAGGATCCAGAGATACGTGTCACCGGCCGAATAGGCGATCGCGAGCATGAACAGCCCGACCACCATGAGCGGAAAGCCGACCGAGTAGGCGATTCCAACCTGCCGGATCGGCCCAAAGCCCTCGGATTGACTCCTATTCCAACTGTGCCTGCGCCTGCGAGGCCTATCGTTCACAGCAGCCACGTCAACCTCCTATCGGAGCCCTGGGGTTGGCCCCCCAGAACACCAGGGTCCCGGTCATCCCGATGATGTGAACTAAGACGATGTTAAGCGCCATCGACTTCGCGGTCGCCGCACCCACCCCGACCGGGCCTCCGGA
>JBBQNM010000009.1:0-45137 GCA_038329895.1 Solirubrobacterales bacterium
GCTGTCGCTGGCAGGACACAAACTGCAAGCGCGCTAGCGGCGACCGCAAGGCCGATCCGCAGGCGTCGCGCCGAGGCGTTGAGGTGATTCTGTTTATTCCGCATGCAGGGCTTCTCGGCGCCCGGCGGTGCCGACTCGACAGCGGTTTTGGGTAGGCGTGAGGCCCTTGGACGTAGGTACTAGAAGGCGCCTACCGGTTAGTGGCGCGCTTGGCCGTGGAGCCGGCGGCTAGGCTTGCTCGGCTGGCTGTCGCCTGCATGGAGGGGTGGCAGAGTGGTCGAATGCGGCTGCCTTGAAAGCAGCTGACCGGGTCTCCCCGGTCCGGGGGTTCGAATCCCTCCCCCTCCGCTTTGTATCGCCGCCTCCTGATCGCCGGCCTGCTGCTGCTCATCAGCGGCGTGGTCACGCTCTCGCTGCACGCAGCCGGCGTGCCGGAGTCGCTGCTGAACTCCCTCTACGACACCCTGCTGTCAGGTCTCGACGTGCCGTCGGACCCGTCACAGACCTCGACCGACATCCTCAACTACGTCTCGCTGGTCGGCGGGATCGCCGAGCTCGCCGGGGGAGCGGTGGTCGTGCTCGTGTGCTTTGTGAGGGCGCGCGACTAGGCGCCGCCCGCGGGGGTCGCGTCAGTCGCGCAGGTCGACCCGCTCGATCACTTGGGGCTCGACCGGGCGGTCAGACGCGCCGGTCTCGGTCCCCTCGATCGCGTCGACGGCGTCCATCCCCTCGGTGATGCGGCCGAACACCGTGTGCTTGCCGTCCAGCCACGGCGCGGCGTCGATGGTGACGATGAAGAACTGCGAGCCGTTGGTGTTCGGGCCCGCATTGGCCATCGCCAGCGCCCCACGCTCGATCTTGTGCTGGTTGAACTCGTCCTCGAACGTGTAGCCCGGGCCGCCGGTCCCGGTGCCCTCGGGGCAGCCTCCTTGGATCATGAAGTCGGGGATCACGCGGTGGAAGATCAGCCCGTCGTAGAAGCCGTCGCCCGCGAGCTTGCGGAAGTTCTCCACCGTCTTCGGTGCATCGGCGTCGAAAAGCTCAACCCCGATCGGCCCGGCGCTGGTGTGGAGGGTCGCAACGGACACCGCCCCAACCCTATCTGGGAGCCTTGTTGCAGTGCGGCGAGCAGCCGTCCTTAACGTCCGCGCCTCCGCAACGGTCGGCGCAGCGCCGTGTTGCGGCTAATTGTGGGAGTACCCGGCGGCAAAAAGACACCGCGACTCGTGAGGCTGCGCCTCGGCCTTGCCGCGGCGGCGGCGGCGCTCGTGCTGGGCGCCGCGACCAGCGCATCGGGCGACGTGCTGACGCCGGACCCCGGCCAGATCTTCTTTGGCGCCACCGACACCGGCCAGCTGAGCGACTTCCAGTCCTTCGCCGACAGCGTCGGCAAGCACCCGGCGGTGATCGAGACCTTCCATCCGTGGGGCAACAGCCTCCATTACGCGATCCCCCGTTGGGGCGAGGCCCAGGCGCGGCCGATGCTTCACATCTCGACCGTCGACCCCAACACGCTGGCCGAGATCATCACCCCGCTCGGCATCGCCACGGGGACCAGCGACGACTACCTGATCCGGCTCAACTCGAGCTTCGCGACGCGCCAGATCCGTGCCTACATCCGCCCGTTGGGCGAAGTGAACCGCTGCCTTAATCCCTGGTCCGCCTACACCTGCGACGGTGCCAGCAGGGGAGATTCCTACACGCCCTACTGGTACAAGCAGGCCTTCCGGCGGATCGCGATCGTGATCCGTGGCGGCGGGTCGCTGGCCGAGATCAACGCCAAGCTGGCGGCGATCAACCTGCCGCCGCTCAATCGCCAGGCCAAGGACGGCGTCGAGCCGGACTCGCTGCCCGCGGCTCCGATATCGATGGTCTGGAGCCCACTGCCCGGTGGCTCGCCGCCCACGAAGCGCAACCTTCCCGGCAGGTACTACCCCGGCTCCGACTACGTCGACTGGGTCGGCACCGACATCTACTCCCGCTATCCGGTCTGGAAGACCCTGACCCGCTTCTACAAGGTCAAGAAGTACCGCCGCAAGCCGCTTGCGCTCACCGAGTGGGGCGTATCGGCGGGCGACGACCCCAAGTTCGTGAAGAGGATCTTCACCTGGGTGCGCCGCCACAAGCGCACCAAGATGCTCATCTACTACCAGGACTTCGGGACCAGCAATCCCTACCGGATCCAGAACTATCCGAAGAGCCTCCACGTGATCGCCCGCAACCTGCGCCAGAGCCGCTTCCCCGCCCTGGCGCCATTCCCGCCCGCCGCGCCTCCGGTCGGCGCGCCAACCGACCCCAACGAACCGCCGGCGCCGCCGACTGGCGGGGTCGGCGGCTAACGACCGCAGGCGTGCCCTCTGCGACAATTGGAGATCACGTCCGGGCAGCCCCCCGGACGTCGCGTCGATATGACCTCTCCAACCCAGGAACAGATCACCGAGAAGCTGCGGGCCGTGATCGACCCCGAGCTTCGCCGCTCGATCGTCGATCTCGGCATGGTGCGCTCGATCGAGATCAAGGACGGCGGGCGGGTCGAGGTCGTGGTCTCGCTGACCACGCCAGGCTGCCCGATCCGCTCGCACTTCCAGCAGGCGGTCGCCCAGCAGGTGAGTTCACTCTCTGGGGTGAGCGCGGTCGAGGTCGGCTTCGACGTGCTGAGCGACGACGAGAAGGGTCAGTTGCAGCAGACACTGGGTCGCGGCAAGCTTCCCGAGGGGGCGCTCGCACAGGTCAAGAACGTGATCTGCGTCGCCTCGGGCAAGGGTGGGGTCGGCAAGTCAACGATGACCGCCAATCTCGCCGCGGCCCTGCAGGCCGAGGGACACTCCGCGGGAGCGCTCGACTGCGACGTCTACGGCTACTCGATCCCGCGCATGCTCGGGGTCAATCGCAAGCCCGACGTCTCTCCAGAGCGCAAGATCCTGCCGCTCACCGCGCCCAGTGGCGTGAAGGTGATGTCGATCGGCTTCTTCGTTGAGGAGAACGCCGCCGTGGTCTGGCGCGGCCCGATGCTGCACAAGGCGATCCAGCAGTTCCTCGAGGACGTCGCCTGGGACGAGCTCGAGTACCTGCTGCTCGACCTACCGCCGGGCACCGGCGACGTCTCGATGACCCTCGCCCAGCTGCTGCCACAGGCCAAATTCGTGATCGTCACGACCCCTCAGCCCGCCGCCCAGTCGGTGGCCAGCCGGGCGGCCGAGATGGCGCGCAAGGTCGACCTCGAGGTGCTCGGTGTGATCGAGAACATGTCCGGCTTCACGGCGCCGAGCGGGGAGCGCTTCACGATCTTCGGCGAGGGCGGCGGCCAGCATCTCGCCGACCAGCTCGACGTGCCCCTGCTCGGCAAGATCCCGCTGGCCGAGGACCTGCGCGAGCACGCCGACTCGGGTCAGCCGCTGGTGATCAGCGAGCCGGATGCGCCGGCCTCGCAGGCGATCCGCGACGCGGCTCGCGGCATCGTCGCCTCGACGCCGCAGGAGCTTCCCGTGATGCAGGCCCCGCCCGCCGCCGCGGCGCCGGTGGCAGCGGCCAGCGGGACCGAGCTGCCAGTCGTCCAGTAGCCGGATAGGCCGCGCAGGTTTGCAGCGGCCTACGCCTTTGACTTGTAGTAGCCGGCGTTGAGCTCGATGTACTTGTTCCACTCGTCGGGGAGCTGGTCCTCGGCGAAGCAGGCGTCCACCGGGCAGGCCTCGACGCATGCGTCGCAGTCGATGCACTCGTCGGGGTCGATGTAGAGCATTTCGCTCTCTTCGTAGTCGGGCTCGTCCGGCGTCGGATGGATGCAGTCGACCGGACAGACCTCGACGCACGAGTTGTCCTTGGTACCGATGCAGGGTTCGGCGATGACGTAGGTCATACGACGTTGCTTCTCCTGGGTCGGGTTCGGTGGCGCCTGGCACGGACGGCTACCGGCGAGTCCACCATTTTAGGGCCAAGCGGGACTGACTAGGGTTGTTGGCGGAGCCATGGAGCGCAAGCAGGTGACAGGGGACACGACGTGCTGTTGCTGACCGGCGCCACAGGCGCGGTCGGCTCGCAGCTTCTGCCGATGCTGCTCGAGTCTGGACAGCCGGTTCGCTGCCTGGTCCGCGAGCCACGCAGGCTCGGCGATCGCCGGGTCAGCGTCCAGATCTCGCTCGGCGACCTGGCGGAGCTGTCCGACCCCTACCTTCTGCGCCAGGCGCTGCGCGGCGTCGACACCGTGGTCCACCTGGCGGCGACGATCCGCGACCAGCCGCCGCGCCGGATCGAAGAGCTGAACGGCCTTGCCACCGTGAGGCTGCTGCGCGCCGCGGAGAGCCTCGGCGTCAAGAGGTTCGTTTTCTTCTCGGCGCTCAATGCCAGCAGCACCCAGCGGACGCGCTTCTTTCGCGCCAAGGCGCTGGCCCAGCAGGCGGTCTCCTCGTCGCCGCTGGACTCGATCGTGTTCGCGCCCTCGATCGTCTATGACCATTCGGACCCCTGGATCACGCTGTTGCGCCGCTTTTCCTTCTTGCCGGTGATGCCGGTGTCGGGGTCCGGACAGGCGCGCTACCAGCCGATCTGGGCGCATGACGTCGCGCGTTCGGTGATCGGCGCCCTGGAGGGCGGCGGTGGGGGCGATCGCTATGAGCTGGCGGGGCCGGAGACGCTCAGCTACAACGAGATCTCCGATCTGGTCAGCCGGGCCAGCGGGCGGCCGCGGCCGCTGCTGCACATCCCGCTGCCGCTTGTCCGAAGCGGACTGATCGCGCTGCGCAAGGTCTTCGGCGAGGCGGTCTTCGCAACCTGGGAGGAGGCCGAGCTGATGGAAGTGCCGATGGTGAGCGAGCGCGGCACCGCCGACGCCGAGCGGCTCGGCGTGCAGCCGAAGCGGATGTGGGATGTGTTGGGTGGCGCCTAGAACGCGAGAGGCCCGGGCTGGGCCGGGCCTCTCGAAGTCACTCGCCTGTTAGGGCGAGCATACGCCACAGGCGTGGCTACATCATCCCGCCCATGTCGGGCATGCCGCCACCGCCGGCCATCGCTGGCTCCTTCTCGGGCGGCTCGGCGACGATCGCCTCGGTGGTGAGGATGTTCTTGGCGATCGAGGCCGCGTTCTGCAGCGCCGAGCGGGTGACCATGGTCGGATCGATGACCCCGTCGGCGACCAGGTCGCCGTACTCGCCGGTCTCGGCGTTGAGGCCCTCGCCGGGCTTCAGGTCGCGGACCTTGTTGACCACCACCGAGCCCTCCAGCCCGGAGTTCTCGGCGATCTGACGCACCGGCTCCTCCAGCGAACGCTGGATGATCAGGGCGCCGGTCCGCTCGTCCGGGTCCTCGAAGGAGTCGAGGCCGACCGCGTCGGTGGCGTTCAACAGCGCCACCCCACCGCCGGGCACGATTCCCTCCTCGAGCGCCGCGCGGGTCGCCTGTAGGGCGTCCTCGACGCGGTGCTTCTTCTCCTTCATCTCGGTCTCGGTTGCGGCGCCGACCTTGACCACGGCGACACCGCCGGCCAGCTTGGCAAGACGCTCCTGGAGCTTCTCGCGATCGAAGTCGGAGTCGGTGTTCTCGATCTCCTGCTTGATCTGCTTGATCCGGCCCTTGATGTCCTCCGATTCGCCGCCGCCGTCGATGATCGTCGTGGTGTCCTTGGAGACCACAACGCGGCGGGCCTTGCCGAGCTGGCTGAGCTGCGTGTTCTCCAGCTTCAGGCCCATCTCCTCGGTGATCACCTCGCCGCCGGTGAGGATGCCGATGTCCTCGAGCATCCGCTTGCGGCGATCGCCGAAGCCCGGGGCCTTGACCGCGACGCCGGTGAAGGTGCCGCGTAGCTTGTTGACCACGAGCGTCGCGAGGCTCTCGCCCTCGACGTCCTCGGCGACGATCACCAGCGGCTTGCCGCCCTGCATCGTCTGCTCCAGCACCGGCAGAACGTCGCGGACCGAGCCGATCTTCTGGTTGGCGATCAGCACGTACGGCTCGTCGAGCACCGCCTCCATGCGCTCCTGGTCGGTGACCATGTAGGGCGAGATGTAGCCCTTGTCGAACTGCATGCCCTCGGTGAACTCGAGCTCCATGCCGAAGGTCTGGCCCTCCTCGACGTTGACCACGCCGTCCTTGCCGACCTTCTCGATCGCGTCGGCGATGATGTTGCCGATCTCGTCGTCGCCGGCCGAGATCGCCGCCACTCGGGCGATCTGCTCCTTGCCGGCGATCTCCTTCGACTGCTTTCCGCGCAGGTGCTCGACCACGTTGTCGACGGCCTGCTCGATGCCGCGGCGAAGGGCCAGCGGGTTGGCGCCGGCGGCGACGTTCTTGAGACCGTGGCGCACGATCGTCTGCGCCAGCAGGGTGGCCGTGGTGGTGCCGTCGCCGGCCACGTCGTTGGTCGCCGTGGCGACCTCGCGAACCAGCTGGGCGCCCTGGTTCTCGAACACGTCCTCGATATCGATCTCGCGCGCGATCGTGACGCCGTCGTTGGTGATTGTCGGCGCCCCGAACTTCTTGTCGAGCACGACGTAGCGACCCATCGGGCCGAGCGTCACCTTGACCGCGTTGGCCACGGCGTCGACGCCGGCCAGAAGCGCGCCACGCGCCTCTTCCTCGTACTTCAGCTCCTTGTGAGCCATCTGTTTGTGTTCCTCCTTGTCCTTCTAAGTTCGGTGTCTTGGATCTACTCGACCTTCGCGAGCACGTCTGACTCGCGCAGGACCAGCACCTCGTCGTCCTCGACGGTGATCTCGGTGCCCCCGTACTTCGAATAGAGCACCTCGTCACCCTCGCTGACGTCGAGCGGACGGCGGCTGCCGTCCTCCTTGATCTCGCCGTCTCCGACCGCCATGACCTTGCCCTTCTGGGGCTTCTCCTTGGCCGTGTCGGGAAGGACGATGCCGCTGGCGGTCGTCTCCTCCTCCTCTACCGGCTTGACGATCAGCCGGTCGCCGAGGGGCTTCAGCTTCATCCGTGCTACCTCCGTCTCTTCGAATTGCCAAACTGGGGAAAGATTCGCTGGCACTCTATAGACGAGAGTGCCAGGGTGTCTGAAGAATAGGTAATTCAGGCAGGATGGTCAAGAGAAATCTAAGCGTTGGAGGCTTAGATGCTCAGCCGCCCGCCAACAGCTCGCAACCGAGCAGCTTTGCGATCCCCTCGCCCCCCCCGCGCCATCACCCAATCGTGGTTCCAGGCAAAGATCGGACGGGTGATCGGGACAAGCCGGTTCATCCAGGCCCTGGTCGTGCGCACGTTCCATTCGTAGAGCACCGCGGTGGCGCCGTCGTCCTCATAGAGGCGCCAGCGACCGATGCCCGCCAGCTCGCCATCGACCTGACCTTCGATCAGGTGGGGTCGCTCGACTCGCGTCGTCCGCGCCTCGAACACGAGGTCGTAAGGAAGGAAGCTGCGCCAGGTAAGTCGCGAGAAGGAGCCGAGCCCGTCCGCCTCGCCGGGCTCCAGCTCGACCACGTCCTCGACCCCTCGCCACCAGCTTGGCCATGCCTTCTGGTCATGGATCGCCTCCCAGACCCGCTCGCGCGGGGCATCGAGCAGCCAGGCTGTGAGGAATCGGTACTCGGCCATCTGTGGGTGGCGCCTGGTCTCAGTTGCGCGACGGAGTCTCGCCGTTGCCGAAGTGGCTACCGGGTGGTTCGACGATCTGCGAGAAGCGGATCACCGTGACCACGTCCTCCATGCCCACAGGCCGGCCGTAGATCTGCTCGAGGAAGTTGGTGGTCTCGTCGAGGCGCCGGAACTCGGGGTTGTCGTGCTCGATGTCGCGCGGGGAGACGTCGGCGACCTTTTTGATCTCGACGTCGTCGATCACCGCGGCAAAGATCTTCTCGCGCGGGCTGTGCCTGAAGCCGACCGTTACCCAGACCACCTGGCCACGCTCGTACTTGCCGCTCTTATCGCCTAGCCGAATTGTTGCTGTCTTGCGGCCACGCTTGAGCTGGTCCACGAAAACTGCCGAATAGAAGTTGAGAACGTAGATGCCACCGCTCCTCATCGCGCCGCGAGCGTATCTGAGATTCGCCCTGCTGACCGGGATCGCTGTGTCGCTCTGGGCGGCCGCACCGGCGTCGGCGGCGAAGACCTGCGCCGGGCGCAAGGCAACTCTGGTGGGGAAGCCCGGGAACGACAGGCTTGTGAGCAAACACCGCGACGTCATCGTCGCCGGCGCCGGCGACGACCGCATCCTCGGGCTGGGCGGGAGCGAGCATCTGCGCTGGCCCGGGCAACGACACGATCACCGGCGGCAGGGGGATCGACCGCATCTACGGTGAGGACGGCGACGACCAGATCTTCGGCCAACAGGGCACCGACCTGCTTCACGGCGGCCCCGGCAACGACCTGATCGAAGGCGGGAAAGGGACCGACTTCCTCTCGGGTGAGGTTGGCGACGACACGATCCTCGGCGGCACCGGCACCGACCACGTCAAAGGCGATGACGGCGCCGATCGGTTGCTTGGCGGTGCCGGGAACGATGGGATCGCGGGCGGTTCGGGTGATGGAGACGTCCTCTATGGCGGACCTGGAGATGACCCGCTGGACGGGGGACCCGGCAACGCCGATCATGTCTACGGCGGGCTCGGCGCAGACCAAGTGAGCGGCGGGCCGGGCGACTTCGACGTCGTTCGCGGAGACGAAGGCTTCGACCACATGGACGGCGGCGGGGGCAGCCACGACATCGCCTCCTTCGCCACCGACAGTCCTCCTGGCGCCGGTGGGTTTGGCTTCAACGGCGTTTACCTCGATCTGCCAAATGGCATCGCCTATGGAGCTGGCTTCGGCGTTGGAAAGACCCACGGCACGGACATGCTCAGCAACGTCCAGGACGCGATCGGCTCGCCCTTCGACGACAAGATCGTCGGCGACGGGCTGGAAAACCGAATCGACGCGGGTCTCGGCAACGACACGATCGACGGCGGCGGCGGCGGGGGCACCAACCAGGTTGACGGCGGCCCCGGGTCCAACAAGTGCAGCAACTTTTCGCAGGGCTCCATCTGCAATCGCAGCTCGCAGCCAGCGCCAAACGCGACCTACGTCAGCGTGGGAAGCGCGCTGGACGGCTTTTCGACCGTCCATGTGGTCGGCGGGGTCGCCGGCGATCAGATCGAGGTCTCCGTTTCGGGGTCGGCCTTCACCGTCAGCGACCCGGCCGGGCTGACCACCGACGCCTCGACCCTGACGCCAGCGGGCACCGGCTGTGCGCTGGATCCCAGCGCGACCACCGCCACCTGTGTCTCCAGCTCAATTTCGGGAATCGACAGCCTGACCCTGGACGGCGGGGGCGGCGACGACTCGGTCAGCATCGATGCGAGCGCGCCGCGCACGTTGGCGGCGTATCTGGATGGCGGCGACGGCAACGACATCCTCAACGGTGGGCCCGAGGACGACTTCATCCAGGGAGGTGAGAGCGGCCAGGACACGCTCAACGGCGGAGGCGGCGATGACAGTCTGCAGAGCGACACCGGTGGGGACGTGCTCAGCGGCGGGCCCGGCGACGATCTGATGGTCGTTGACTTTGCCTGCGAGGGCGAGCAGGTAAGCGGCGGAGCTGGAAAGGACAAAGTCGGCTTTGACCCCGATCGCAGCGGAGTCAGCGCACGGATCGGTGGGGTGATCACGAGTCCCGGCGCCAACATCTGTGCGGTCGGGCGGATCGCCAACGATGTTGAGAACCTCGAGGGCTCTGGGCTGGCCGACACGCTGATCGGCAATGGTCGCGCCAACGCGCTGGTCGGCCGCGGTGGCAACGACACGCTGATCGGCAAGGGAGCGGCCGACGACCTGGATGGCGGTCCGGGCAATGACGTCTGCAACGGAGGCGCGGGACACAACCACACAGCCTCCTGCTAGGCGTTGAACCCCTCTTCGCCGATCAGCGGGACGAAGCGGCAGGGGCCGATCACCTTGGTGACGATTTCGTCGTCGCGGCGCCGGTACTGGGTCAGCATGTCTGCGCTCCGCGAGGCGATCGGCACGACCAGCCGGCCGTCGGGAGCCAGCTGCTCGATCAGGCTGATCGGCGATTCGGGGGCCGTCGCGTGGACGGCGATCGCCTCGAACGGCGCCCGCTCCGGCAGGCCGCGGCTGCCGTCCCCGACCACCACCTCGAGGTTCGTGACGCCAAGCTCTCGCAGCCGCGCGGCGGCGTCCTGCGCGAGCTCGGCGTGGCGCTCGATCGTCACGACCTCGGCGGCGAGCCGGGCCAGCACGGCGGCCGAGTAGCCGGAGCCGGTCCCGATCTCCAGCACCCGCTCGGTGCCGTGCAGCTCCAGCGCCTGGCAGATCGCCGCCACGATCCAAGGCTGCGAGATCGTCTGGCCGCTTCCGATCGGCAGCGCCGAGTCCGCGTAGGCGCGCCGCCGCTGAGCCTCGGGGACGAAGAACTCGCGAGGGACCTCGTGCATCGCCGCCAGCACCCGCTCGTCGTCGATGCCCCGGCGGCGCAGCTGGCGCTCGACCATGCCGGCGCGCTGCGTGTCGAAGCTGTCCTTGGCGGCGTTCAGAAGATGTAGTTGCGCAGCTTCAGGGAGTCGAGGACGGTCACCCGGCCACGGCCGCAGCGGACGACGCCGGCTCGCTCGAGATCGGCCAGAAAGCGGCTGACGCTCTCGCGGGAGGTGCCGGCGAGCTGGGCGAGATCGACCTGGTTCATGCGGATCGTCACCCCTTCGCCGTCCTGCAGCGGCGCCTCCTCGGCGACCAGCTGCGAGAGCACGCCGGCGACGCGGCTCGGAACAGTCTGGAACGACTGGCGCGAGATCCGCTCGTTCGCCTGCCGCAGCCTTCGCACCAGAGCGGCGACGAGCTTCACCGTGATCTCGGGGTGGCGGGAGAGCAGGGCGCGAACGTCGGCGCCGGGAAGGGCCAGCAGCTCACCGTCGTCGAGCGCCTCGACACTCGCCGAGCGAACCTCGCCGTCGAGCATCGCCAGCTCGCCGAAGATGTCGCCCGGGCCCAGGTTGGCGAGCGTTATCGCCCGCCCGTCGGGATGCTCGCGGGTGACCCGAAAGCTGCCGCTGCGCACGATGTAGCAGGCGTCGGATTGGTCTCCTTCGTGAAAGACCCGGGTCCCGCTGGGAAACGAGCGCGGCACCGCAACCCGCGAGAAGCGATCCAGCTCGTCGTGCTCAAGCTCGGCAAAGAGCGGCACCCGCCCGAGCAGATCGACGGCGCTCTCCTCCTGTACGGCCACGAATCTGATTATGGGCCATCTGCCCGCACGGGCATTCCGATGGACGCCTGGACGTGCGTCGATTTTCGTGCCAATCATCAAGCGCCGCCGCCGGAGGCGGCGCGCCCTCGGTCGGGATGACGGGCGACGGGGTCTTCGCCGCCAACGAGCCGATTGAGGACGGCTGTGTCGCGGTCGCCTTCGACAAGACGATCGAGTGCGGGATCGGGGTCGGCGGCAACGCATCAAAAGACTTCCGCGCCGCCGGGCACGACGCTGCCCGCGACGCGCTTGAGCAACTCTCCGACCAGGCCGGTCTGCTGATGCTCCTCGTCGACACCCGCGCCGGCGACCTCGCCGACGCGATCGCCGGGGCCTACGAGGTGTCCGGGCCCGACGTTCCGATGGCGGGAGGCGCAGCCAGTGGGGCCGACCCGGCTCAGTACGCGCACGGCGAGGCGCTCACGGACGCGGTGGTTGCGGTGGCCCTGCGCTCCGAGCAGCCAATCGGAGTCGGCAACGCCCACTCGTGCAGCGTCGTCGGCGAGCCCTCGATCGTGACCAGCTGCGAGGGCCAACTGATCGCTGAGATCGACGGTCGCCCGGCCGAGGAGGTCTACCTGGAGCGCGTCGGCGGCAGAGGCGGGCAATTGAGCGATGAGGCGTTTGAGGCGATGGCAATCACGCATCCGCTCGCCCAGCCGGAGACGCACGGCAACCGGCGCCTGCGTCATATTCTCGGTCGCTCGCGCGGGGGCGGTCTCGTCTGCGCCGCCCACATACCCGCCGGCACCGCGATCGAGTTCACAGTTCTCAGCCTCGACGAGCTGCTCCGCTCGGGCTGGGACTCGGTCACCGCATCGGTCGAGTCGCTTGGCGACCACGAGCCCGAGGCGGCGCTGGTGTTCGACTGCGCCGGGCGCCGCCGTGTGCTCGGTCACGGGCAGGCCCAGGAGGTCAAGGCGATCACCGAGTCGTTTGGAGAGCCACCCCCCCTTGCGGGCCTCTACACCGACGGCGAGGTGGCGAGAACCAGGGGCACAAAGGGTGACCACAACCACTCCGTGGTCACAGTCACCTTCGCCTGAGGCCTAGGCCGACTTGACCAGCTTGCGCGGGCCGCGGCTGAAGCCGGCCGCGAGAAGCGCCTCTTCGGCGCCGGAGCCAAGCACCGGCTCGCCGTCGACGCGCTCGATCCCCAGCTTCGGGATCGTGCCGTCGGCGACCGCATCGGCCAGCGCCGCCATCGTCTCGCCCAGCTCCTCGCCCTCAAGCTCGCGCAGCAGCAGGATCCCCCGCCCACCACGCTCGACGTAGGCCTGCGGCTCGCCGTCGCGCAACAGCAAGTAGGCGCCCGGCGCCCTGGCTGGCCGTCGCGAACCCTCCAGCTTCGGCCACGGAAGCGCGGCCCCGTAGGGGTTGGCAGGGTCGGTGGCGGCGAGGACCAGGAAGCCGCCGTCGGGCGCCGGCAGCGAGCGCAGGCGCTCCACGGCTCCCGGCAGCGCGAACTGTGCCCCGCCCATTCCCTCGACGAAGTAGCCACGCCGCGCCGTCCCCAGCAGCTCCAGGTTCCCCAGCTCCCCGTAGAGGGTCGAAAAACCGCCCGGCACGCCCTCGGCCAGGACGCTCTCGCGGGTGACGATCCCGTAGCGCTCCAGCATCAGCTCGGCCTGGGCGCGCAGCCGCGGGCCGGCCGGCGGTGCTCCCTCGAACAGCGGCGCAGTCAGCGACCAACGCCCCTGCACCGCCTGCCCGGTCGTGGCGCGGCGGCGCGAGAAGCGCCTACCGCGGGACTCCGACGGGCGGACGGCCCGCAGCCGCGGGGCGCGCAGCGGGGAGAAAGCGTCATTCGTCACCTCGCCTGACCAGGCCAGGTCCCACAACGCCTCGTGCAGCTCCTGCGGCGAGGCCTCCAGTTCGGCGACCAGGTCGAGCCAGAAGCTCGGGCCGGCCTCCAGCCGAGTGCGGATCGCATCGTGTATTTCCCCCTCTGCGCTCTCCAGCTTCGCGTTTGCCGGCGGCGGCCCCGCCAGCCGCACGTCCTCACGGAAGTACATCGCCACGCGGCCGTCGCTGCGCCCCAGAGCCCCGGCGCCGATCCAGACCACCTCGCCACTGGTGCACACCTCGTCGAGCCAGGAGGGGCTGTAGGCGCCGAGCCGCCGCGGGAGCACGTCGCGCTCCCAGACCGCGGGGGTCAGCGCCAGCCCCTGGAGCGGGATCAGCGCCTCGCGCAGCCGATCGGGCCCGGCGCCGGCTGCACGGTGCACGTCGACGTTCTGCCAGCTGGGAAGGAAACGCGCCAGCTCGCGCTGGTCGGCGGCCTCGACCTCGCGCCGTAGGTGGGCGAGGCTCGCACGCCGCACCCGCCGCAGCACCTCGGCATCGCACCACTCGCGCTCGGTCCCGCCGGGCAGCAGTTCGCCGCGGACCAGCGCGCCGGAGCGATCCAGCTCGCGCAACGCCGGGGTGGGGTCGATCCCGTAACGCTTCGCGAGCTGCGCGGTCGGGAAGGGGCCGTGGGTGCGCGCATAGCGGCGCACCAGGGCCGCCATCGGGTCCTCGGGCGCCTCGAGGAAGGAATCGGGCAAGCCCGCCGGTGGCGGGACGCCAAGCGCGTCGCGATAAAGCCCCGCGTCCTCGGCCGCGACATAGCGCTCCTCCCCGCTAACCCGCAGCAGGACCGCGCGGCGCTCCCCGACCAGCTTCTCGAGCATCGACCGGGCGGCGTAGCCCTCCGCGACCCGCAGCTCGCACTCGTCGAGCGTCAGGTCGCCGAGGTCGCGCAGCACCTGCTGAAGGGCGTCGCGGTCGCGCGCCTGGCCGGGCTCGGTTCGGTGCTGGAGCTGGGCCTCGACCTCCTCCAGGGCCTCGGGTTCGATCAGCTCGCGCAGCTCCTCCTGGCCGAGCAACTCGCGCAGCAGCTCGCGGTCCAGAGCCAGCGCCGCGGCGCGCCGTTCGGCGTTCGGCGTGTCGCCCTCGTACATGTAGGTGGCGACGTAGTCGAACAGCAGCGAGGAGGCGAACGGCGAGGCGGTCTGGGTTTCGACCTCGACCAGGGTGAGGCGGCGTGAATGCAGGTTGCGAAGCAGCTCGTCGAGCGCCGGCAGGTCGAGGACGTCGCGCAGGCACTCGCGGTAGGTCTCGAGGATGACCGGGAAGCGGGGAAAATCGCGGGCGACCTCGAGCAGGCTCTGCGACTTCAGCCGCTGCTGCCAGAGCGGGGTGCGCTTGCCCGGGTAGGCGCGAGGGATGAGCAGCGAGCGGGCCGCGTTCTCACGGAAGCGGGCGCCGAACAGCGCCGATCCGGAGAGCTCGGAGACGACCAGGTCCTCGAGCTCGTCGGGGTCGATCAGGACCAGGTCGGAAGGTGGTGGCTCGTCGGCGTCGGGAAGGTGGATGACGATCCCGTCGTCGGACCAGATCGCGTCCACCTCCAGCTCGCGCTCGGATCGAATCTTCGCCGACAGCGCCAAGCCCCAAGCAGCGTGGACGCGGCCGCCGAACGGCGAGAGCACGCAGAGGCGCCAGTCGCCGATCTCATCCCGGAAGCGCTCGACGACGATCGCCTCGTCGGAGGGAACGACCCGGGTCGCCGCCTGCTGCTCGCGGAGGTAGGTGACCAGGTTCTCGGCCGCGCGGCGGTCGAGGTCGTATTCGGACGCCAGCTCGGCCGGGTCGGCGGAGACGGCCTCGCGGGCGAAGGCGCCTATCGCCTTGCCCAACTCGGCGGGGCGGCCGACGCCGTCGCCGCGCCAGAAGGGGACTGCGCCGGGCATGCCTGGCGCCGGTGTGACGATCACGCGGTCGCGGGTGATGTCCTCGATCCGCCAGGTGGTGGCGCCGAGCAGGAAGGTCTGACCGGGGCGAGCCTCGTAGACCATCTCCTCGTCCAGCTCGCCGACCCGGCGGCCGTCGGGGAGATGGACGCCGTAGAGGCCGCGATCGGGGATCGTGCCGGCGTTGGTGACCACGAGCTGGCGCGACCCCTTGCGTCCTCGGATCGTGCCGGCAGTTCGGTCCCAGACGATCCGCGGCCGAAGCTCGGCGAAGCGCTCCGACGGGTAGCGGCCGTCGAGCATGTCGAGCACGTTCTCGAGCTGCTCGCGCGAGAGCTCGGCGAACGGCTGCGACGAGGTGACCAGGCGCTCGACCTCGTCGACCTCCCACTCGTCGAGCGCAGCCATCGAGACCAGGTGCTGGGCGAGCACGTCGAGCGGGTTCTGGGGGATCACCGTCTCCTCGATCTCGCCGCTGCGCATCCGCTTCGCGACCACCGCGCACTCGAGGAGGTCGGCGCGGAACTTGGGGAAGATTCGGCCCTTGGAGACCTCGCCGAGCCCGTGACCCGCGCGACCGATCCGCTGCAGACCGCGGGTCACCGACTTCGGCGACTCGACCTGGATCACCAGGTCCAGCGCGCCCATGTCGATGCCCAGCTCCAGGGAGGAGGTCGCGACCAGGCAGGGCAGCTTGCCCGACTTCAGCAGCTCCTCGACGTGGGCGCGCTCCTCGTGGGAGAGCGAGCCATGGTGGGCTCGTGCAACGAGGTCCTCATCCGGGATCTCGTCAACGGCGGGCTTTCCATTGCCGGCGTGCTCGGTGGCTGGAAGCTCCTGCGGGTCCTCGCCGAGGGCCAGCTCGTTGAGCCGCTTCGCCAGCCGCTCGGCGCCGCGCCGGTTGTTGACGAAGATGATCGTCGAGGTGTGCTCGCGGACCAATCTCAATAGCTCCGGATAGATCGCGGGCCAGATCGACCTCGCGTTCGTGGCCGGATCGAGGGAGGCCTCTATGGGCCCGGGATCGATGCGCTCCGGTGACGGTTCTTCCGCGGGTGGTGCGTCGGGCCCGGTTCCCCGCCCGCGCGCAGTGTTCCGAGCACGGGCGGGAAGCGGGTCCGGCGTGACAGGACCCGCGGCCGAGCGGTCGGGAGCGGATGCCCCAGGTTCCGTCATGTCCTCCACCGGCACCTGAATCTCGAGGTCAAGCTCCTTCGACCTTCCAGCGTCGACGACCTCGCACTCTCGATGGGGGCCAACCAGGAAGGATGCGATTCGGTCCAGCGGGCGCTGGGTCGCTGAGAGGCCGATGCGTTGCAGCGTCGCCTCCTCGTCCTCGCGCTGCACGAGCTGCTCGAGTCGCTCCAGGGTCAGCGCCAGGTGCGAGCCGCGCTTCGACTGGGCGACCGCGTGGATCTCATCGACGATCACCGCCTCGGTCGATCCGAGCATCTCGCGGGCGCCCGAGGAAAGGATCAGGTACAGCGACTCCGGGGTGGTGATCAGAATGTCGGGCGGGTTGCGGCGCATCGCCTGGCGCTCCTTCTGGGGGGTGTCGCCGGTCCGCAGCCCGACCGAGATCTCGGCCCCGATCCCGGCCAGCGGAGCCCGCAGGTTGCGCTCGATGTCGTAGGAGAGGGCCTTCAGGGGCGAGATGTAGACGATTCGCGTGCCGTCGCCGGATCGCGGCTCGCGGGCGAGGCGGTCGATGCCCCAGAGGAAGGCGGCGAGGGTCTTGCCAGAGCCGGTGGGGGCACAGATCAGGGTGTTGGCGCCGCTCGAGATCGCCGGCCAGCCGCCTGCCTGGGCAGGCGTGGGCGCGTCGAACGACGCCTCGAACCACTTGCGGACGGGCGCCGAAAACGGCGCAAGTGCGTCTTTCACACTCGTGTTTCGGTCAGAGGCCAACCGACTGATCTTACGCAGCTGGCTCGGCGGGATCGAATAGCTTGCCGGCGGTGAGCAACGCCGAGCCCGAGCCGTTCACCCGCACCTACCGCGTCGCGATGGCGGTCTGCCGTCCCCTGGCCTGGTGGGGAGGGATTCAGGTCGAGGGCGTCGAGGCACTGCCGCGCGGCGGCCCGGTCCTGCTGGCCAGCAATCACGACTCCTACTTCGACCCGTTGCTGGTCGGAGTGGCGGCGGCCCGGCGGCGACAGATCCGCGCCCTGGCTAAAGCGGCCCTCTGGGACGTGCGCGGGCTGGGCCCGATCCTCGACGGCATGGGGCAAGTCCCGATCGAGCGAGCGACCGGTGACGCCGGCGCACTCGCAAGCGCAATCGATGCGCTGCGCGGTGGAGCCTGTATAGGCGTATTTCCCGAAGGCACTATCTCGGTCGGGCGCCAGATGCGGGCACGAAGCGGCTTCGGCAGGCTGGCCGTGGAGGTGCCCGAAGCCCGCCTCGTCTGCGTCGCCGTGCAGGGCACCCCAGACTTCGTCCGCTTCCCGAAGCGCCCGTCAGTGCGGGTGCGATTCTTCGAGCCGGCCTCAGGCCAGACGCGCCCCGACGAAACGCCCGCGCAGGTCTCCGAGCGGCTGATGGCCGAGATCAGGGCAATCGCGCCGCCGGTGGACGCCGGACGGGATCCGGCGGCGACGCGAGCGAAGTGGGAGGCCAAGGCGGAGGCCCTGGAGGCGAAGCGGCGCGAGCGCGCCGGGCGTTCCTGAGGCGTCCGGCGGCTCAGAACGGCAGCTGGTCGCGGACATCGGCGAGCTTCGGCGCCGCCTTGTCGCGCTCCGAGAGCAGCGGCTCGTCGATAGGCCACTCGACCCCGATGTCGGGGTCGTCCCAAGCGACACCGGACTCGGTGGCCGGGTCGTAGTAGCTGGAGAGCTGGTAGTCGACGTCGGCTGTGTCGCTGAGCACGCAGAAGCCGTGGCCGAAGCCGATCGGGACCAGCAGCTGGCGATGCGCCCGATCGTCGAGCTCGTGGCCGTCCCAATGGCCGAAGGTCGGAGAGTCGCGGCGCAGGTCGACGGCGACGTCGAAGATCCGCCCCGACGAGCAGCGCACCAGCTTCGTCTGCCCGGGCTCGGTCTGGAAGTGCAGCCCCCGCAGCGTCCCCCGCACCGAGCGCGAGTGGTTGTGCTGGACGAAGTCCAGGTCGGCGCCCAGCTCGCGCCAGAGGTCGCTGCGAAAGGTCTCGACCAGAAAGCCGCGGTCGTCGCCGAACACCTCCGGCTCGATGACGACCAGGCCGTCGAGCTTGGTGTCGATTCGCTTTGCCATCAGCCGAGCGCGCGTCCGTACTGGCGCTCGTAGTAGTCGCGGTACTCGCCGGAGCGCAGCGGGCCCCACCATGCCTCGTTGTCGCGATACCAGGCGACTGTCCGCTCGATCCCCTGCTCGAACGGCACCTCCGCCTTCCAGCCCAGTCCCTCCAGCTTCGTCGAGGCGAGCGAGTAGCGGCGATCGTGGCCGGGTCGGTCGTCGACGTGCTCGATCAGCGATTCGTCACGCCCCGTCAACTCGAGCACCTTTCGCACGACCTCGATGTTGGGAAGCTCGTCCGGGCCGCCGACGTTGTAGGCCTCGCCGGGGGCGCCGCGCTCCAGGACGATGTCGATCGCAGAGGCGAAGTCGTCGACAAACAGCCAGTTGCGGACCTGTGCACCGTCGCCGTAAACGGGCACCGGGTCCTCGGCCAAGCAGTTGAGGACCGTCAGCGGGATCAGCTTCTCGGGGTGCTGGCGCGGCCCGTAGTTGTTGGAGGCGCGAACGATCAGCGACTCGGCCTCATAGGTGTGACTGAACGCCGAGACGATCAGATCGCCACCGGCCTTCGAGGCCGAGTAGGGCGACGAGGGATCGAGTGGCGACGCCTCGGTGAACGACCCCTCCTCGATCGAGCCGTAGACCTCGTCGGTGGAGATCTGAAGGTGGCGGATGCCGGCGTCGCGCGCCGCCTCCAGCAGCACGAAGGTGCCGAAGACGTCGGTCTCAATGAACTCGCCCGGAGAATGGATTGAGCGATCGACATGCGACTCGGCAGCGAAGTTGACGATCGCGTCGCATCCCTCGACCGCCTCCCGCGCCGCGTCGCGATCGCAGATATCCCCGACGACCAGCTCGACCTGCTCCCCGATGCCCTCGAGGTTCTCGCGGCGACCCGCGTAGGTCAGCTTGTCGAGCACGCGGACCGAATCGTCGGGGCGGGTCTCGACCCAGCGGCGCACGTAGTTGGAGCCGATGAAGCCGGCTCCCCCCGCGACCAGCAGCCTCATGCCGCTTCGCGCTCCGTCTGGCGCTGAGCGAGATATCCGGCCAAGCCGTCGCGCCAGGAGGGCAACAGGATCGGGGCTTCGCGCTGCGTATCGAGCGCCGAATAGGCGGGCCGCGGCGCTGGCCTGGCGAGCATGTCCGTCGTCCCGGAGAGCACGTTGCACTCGACCTTTGCCTGGTCGAAGATTTCGCGCGCGAAGTCGTACCAGGAGCAGGCCCCGGCGGCGGCCATGTGGTGAATGCCCCACGTGGTTCCCTCGATCAACCGCACGATGCCCGAGGCGAGGTGCCAGGTGTAGGTGGGCGAACCGACCTGGTCGCGGACGACCAGCACCTCGCCGTGGTCGGTGGCGAGCTGCAGCATTGTCTCGACGAAGTTGCGGCCGGCGATCCCGAACAGCCAGGAGGAGCGGACGACGAAGTGGCGCTTGTTGGCCGCTGCCGTCGCCTCCTCGCCGGCCAGCTTGGTGCGCCCGTAGGCGGACTGCGGCGCTGGCTCGTCGACCTCGACGTAGGGCGACTCCTTGTGGCCGTCGAAGACGTAGTCGGTCGAGACATATAGGACCTTGGCGCCCACCGCGGCGGCCGCTGCCGCGACGTTGCCGGCGCCGGTGCCGTTCACCGCCATCGCCTGGTCCTCTGCCTCCTCCGCCCCGTCGACGTCGGTCCAGGCCGCGCAGTTGATCACCACGTCGGGCCGATCGCGGTCGAACCGCGCCGCGACGGCTTCCGGGTCGGCCACGTCGAGGTCGTTGTGGTCCAGCGCCGAAACCACGTGCCCCGCGTTGGTCGCCGCGAGCGCCATGTCGCGTCCCAGCATCCCGCCTGCGCCTGTCACCAGCAGTCTCAAATCAGCTTGATCTCCGAGTTGTCGCCGACCATCATCTGCAGCGTCTTCGGCATCCCGTCGCTGCGAGTCAGGCTCACGTTTCGACCCAGCAGACTGGCCTCCATCCGAGTTCCGAGGTCGGCGACCCTCGCACCCGCGAGCAGGATCGAGTTCTCGATCTCAGAGCGCGAGACCTCGACCTTGTCGCCGATCGACGTGTAGGGGCCGATAAAGGCATCGGTGATCCGGGCGTCCTGGCCGATGATCGCGGGCCCGCGGACCACGGACCCGGAGACGACCGCACCCTGCTCGACCGCGACGCGGCTCTCGACCCGGGAGTCGTCTGAGACCTCCCCATCGATTCGAGGGGTGAGCTCCTCGAGAACCAGCCGATTTGCCTCCAGCATGTCGGCGAGCTGTCCGGTGTCCTTCCACCAACCGCTCACAATCTGCGACTCGACCCGCTGGCCGCCCTCGATCAGACGGTCGATCGCTTCCGTGATCTCCAGCTCGCCGCGCCAGGAGGGCTCCAGCGCCCGCGCGGCCTCGAAGATCGTGGGCCCGAACAGATAGACGCCGACCAGCGCCAGGTCTGAGGGAGGGTCCTTCGGCTTCTCGACCAGGCGCACGACGCGGTCGCCATCCAGCTCGGCGACGCCGTAGGAGCTGGGGTCGTCGACCCTTGTGAGCAGGATCAGGGCGTCGGGCTGCGACTCGCGAAAGGCGGAGACCAGACGCGTGATCCCCTCGGCGAGCAGGTTGTCGCCCAGGTACATCACGAACGGCGAGCTGCCGAGGAAGTCCTCCGCCGTGAGCACCGCATGGGCGAGCCCGGCCGGCCGGTCCTGGGTGATGTAGGTGATCGTGGCGCCGAAGGCGGAGCCGTCGCCGGCCGCCTCGCGGATCTCGTCGCCTGTCTCCGGCGCGATCACGATGCCGATCTCGGTCACGCCAGCCTCGACCAGCGCCTCGATCCCGTAGAAGAGCACGGGCTTGTTGGCGACCGGCACCAGCTGCTTGGCCGAGGTGTGCGTGATCGGGCGCAGACGGGTCCCCGCGCCGCCCGAGAGGATGAGGCCCTTCAGGTCTTCCATGGTCGCGCAAGGCTACCCACGAACAATTGCGGCGGCTTCGCCGCCTGACATTCGTTCTTGGCCGGTGCCGTAGGCGCCAGCACATGCATGTCAGGCTGCGCAGCAGCCGCAAGGGTTTGTGCCGCGGCGCAACGCCGCGGCCAGTCAATAACTGCCGCCGAGCTTGCGGTGGTCCCAGGTCGCGATCCGGAGCGCCCGGAAGCGGATCGCGACCCGCTTCGCCGCCTGCGCCTTGAGCGCCTCGCGGGCATCGCCTTCGAGCGAGTCGATGCCATCGGCGTATCGCAGGGTCAGCTGCTCCGCAATCGGGAAGACCGTGTCGATGTCGCCGTGGATCTCCGCCTCGGCCTCGACCATCACCCCGCGCAGCTCCGCGTACTCGTGGCCGGTCTCGATCAACAACGTGGCGCGCGGATCGCGCTCCAGGTTGCGCACCTTCTGCGACTTCGCATAGGTGTAGACCCATACCTCGCCGTCGCGGGGCACGTACCAAAGCGGCATCAGATGCGGCCAGCCTCGCGGGCCGTAGCTGCCGACAACGACGACACGCTCACCCTCGACCAGCTCGCGCTGCTCGTCGAGGCTGAGCTGGATCTCGCCTCGCCGGCTCAAGCGTGCGGTTCGAGAGTCAGCGTCTGCCACGGCCCCTCGCCGGCCATCGGCTGCGTGCGGCCCTCCAGCCAGTCCTGCTGAAGATCGTCGTAGTGAGGGCTTGCCGGGTGACCCGACTGGCCGGTGAACATCTGCCAGCGCGAGCTGTCCGGGTCGCCGGGGTCGGCGACCATGCGCCAGCTCGGCGCCCAGACGGCGCGGTACGGATGGTTGGGGTCGTAGGCAATCTGGCTCACGGTCTCCTCGGCCCCGCCGGTCGGCAGGCGGCGATTGAGCAGCCGCCGCAGCAGCGGGTTGGCCGCACCGAGCGCGTGCGGGAACTCCATCTCGTGCACCCGCCCCCAGGTCCATCCCTCGGGGTCGGGGCCGAAACGGTCGCTGAGGTCGTCAAGGGCACCGCGCAGCGCATCGATCACGAGGTCGTCCCAAGGGCGCCCGATCAGCTCGTCGTCGGCCTGCGCCCAGAGAGTCAGTAGGTGCGATTGCCAGCGCCACGGAGAGGTCGTGTGCCGACTGAAGCCGTTGTCGGCCCGGTCCAGGTAGCGCTCCGCGAGGTCGCGGTCCCCGATCGCGGCGCGGGTGAACTCCCGCCCGAGGCGCAACGTGAACGCCTGATAGATCGTCGCCGCGACGGAACTCGCCGCCATCGAGCCGTCCCAGCTGCGCAGCCGCTCGATCGCCTGAATCTCCCGCTGGCTCACCGGGGTGAGGCGTGCGAGCCGGCGCGCCGTCTCCAGACCGGGGATCGAGTGCAGGTCGGATTGCATGCGCTCGAAGCCATCGGCGTCGTGCTCGTCGCTTTTCGCCAGCAGATCCTCGATCCTGCGGGCCCGGAAGCCGTCCAGGTACTCGCTGGTGATGTGGTGCGGGAAGCCGTCCCCGACGATGCGGTTGTTGGCGGTCACCAGGTAGCCGCTCTTCGGATTGGTGATCTCCGGTAACTCGTCGTAGGGCACCACGCCCTCCCACTCGTACTCGCCCGTCCAACCGGGCTTGGGAAGGTCGGGGCAGCCGCCGCGGCGGATCGGCAGCCGGCCGACCAGCTTGTAGCCAATCGAGCCATGGCGGTCCGCCCAGACCAAATTGGAGACCGGCGTCGTGTGCTCGCGCAGCTGCTCGACCAACTCCGGCCCAGAGGTCGTGTCGAGCACGCCGAGATTGGACGCCGTCACCGTCGGCTCGTCGAGGCTGATCCAGCGCAGCGCCAGAGGCTCGCCCGTGTCGGCGCCCAGCGGCTCGTTGACGATCGGGCCGTGGTGGGTGCGGCGGACCTCCAGCGTTTCTGGCTTTGAGCGGCCCTTAACCTCGATCTCCTCGCGGTCGATCTCGAGCGGCAGCCATTCGCCCTCGAACAGGTAGCGCTCGCCGTCGATCCGCTCGATGAACAGGTCCTGGACGTCGGCCAACACGTTGGTGAAGGTCCAGACGACGTCGTCGTTCTGGCCCATGTAGATGCCTGGCAGACCGGCCATCGACGCGCCGCGTGCCATGCGACCGCCGCGCTCGAGCCCGATCTGGAACCAGATGCCGGGCATGCTCGGCGGCAGGTGCGGATCGCCGGCGATCAGCGGCCTGCCGTTCGCGGTCAGCTCACCTGAGACGGCCCAGTTGTTGGAGCCGCTCGCCCCGACTGCCTGTCCGAGCGAGTTGCGGATCTGGGCGATCTGCTCCGCGGTCGCCATCCCGTCGCCGCTCCAGCTCTCCTGGAGAACGATCGGGTTGTCGGCGGGATAGGTCGGATCGATGCGCGCGGCCAACTCCGGCCCGAGCTCGCGCAGCATGTCGGCACGCAGCAGCTCACGCTCCCAGTTCGTGGACAGTCCGAAGGCCAGCAGCTTGCCGATCGCCAGCATGTCGGCCGGCCTCCAGGGCTCGAAGTCGAGCCGCAGCAACTGCATCTCGAAGGGAAGCGCCCCCGCCGTGGCGACGGCAGTGTCGACCCCTGCGCAGTAGCAGTCAAGGAGGGCGCGCAGCTCCGGGGCCAACTCGGCTTCTTCGCGCTCCGCGGCGCGGCGGATGCCCAGGGTGCGCATCAGCCGGTCGGGGGGCAGCCCTTCCTCGCGGGCGATCTCCGACAGGCGCCCCGCGGTCACCCGGCGGTAGAAGTCCATCTGCCACAAGCGCTCCCTCGCGTGGCAGAAGCCCTGGCCGAACCAGAGGTCCTCGGGGGTCTGGGCGCGGACGTGCGGAACGCCCCAACGGTCGCTGGCGATCTCGATCGGCGCCGAGATCCCGTTCACGCTCAGGCTCCCCGACCATTTCGGCAGCGGGCGCCGCAGCAGCCTGTGCCAGAGCGCCCCCAGCACCGCGCCGCCCAGCGCCGCGCTCGCTGCGGTCGCGATCGCCCCGGAGATAGCGAGACGGCGGGAGAGCGGCGCGCTCACAGCTCCTCCGCCATTCGCGGCGCCTCGCGGTTGAAGACCCAGACCGAGAGCACGCAGATGGCGACGAACATTGCGACGGCCGGGAGCAGCTTCATCACTCCCCCGGCGGCATCGATCGCGCCGGGAGCGGAGGGATCGATGATCCACTCGCGAGCCGCGAGGAAGATCGGGGTGAGCGGATTGAGCAGGATCACCCAGCGAAATTGGTGCGGAACGGCATCGAGCGTGTAGAGGACCGGCGTCGCGTAGAACAGGGTCTGTGCGGCTACCGACCAGATGATCTGCACGTCGCGGAAGCGCACGTAGAGGGCGGAGAGGATCGCCGAGACAGCGGTGGTGAGGATCAGCAGCGGCAGGAACAGCGCCGGCAGTAACAGCCAGGTCCAGTAGGGGCCAGTGCCGTAGGCGAGGATGAAGATGAACACGGCGATCATGTTGACGGCCAAGGTGAACAGGCTTGTCAGCACCCAGGCGAGCGGGATTGCCAGCCGCGGGAACTGCATCTTGCGGACCACCCCCTCCTCGTCGACGACGGACGTGAGCGCCTTCTGAGTTGCCTCGACAAAGAAGGTGAACAACATGACGTCGAACAGCAGCATCACCGGATAGTCCTTGACGTGGCCTCCGAACTTGAAGATCTGGGTGAAGACGAAGAGCAGGACGCCGAACAGCATCAGCGGGCGGATCAGCGTCCAGACGTAGCCGAGCACCGCACCGACGTAGGTGACCTTGAACTTGTTGACGGCGATCAGCCACAGCAGGTCGAAGAAGCGCCGCCAGCCGCCGCCGACCGCCGACGGTCCGGGGACATCCCGCAGTTGAGTTGCCGCCGCGTCGACGCTCATTCCGGTTCCCCGACCTCCGTCGTCACTTGCATCTGATGCTCCGGGATGACGACCCCGGCCGACTGCTTATCACCAAAAACGACAAACCCGAGCACCTGCGGAGCCCACAGCGCCACATCGTTGCGATTGCGGCTGCGCGCCACCCCTTGGTGGAGGTAGTAGCGGCCCGGCGAGAGCAGGTTCTCGACGTCCACACTCACGCGCACGCGCTGACTTGGGGCCAGCCCGCCCGTCTCGCCGGAGTCGGAAAGGGGCGCCCGAAACTGGTGCACGTACGCATCGTCGGCGCTTGCGATCACGAAGCCGAACTGCGGGTCGGGCAATTCCCGCTGCGCCTCCAGCAGCGCCCGTATGCGAATCTGCTTGCCCTGTTCGACGTTGGTGATCCGCTTGCCATCTGGATCCTCGAGCCAGACGTCGAGCAACCGTATGCCGTCGGCAACGCCGGTGACGTCACCCTCGCGGAACTCGTAGCCCTGCTCGAAGTTGAGCTTCAGGTATCCCCTCGCCACCTCCCCCGGGTCCCCGATCTCGACGATGCTCCCGTCGCTCAGGAGCATCGCCCGGTGGCAGTACTCCTCGACCGCCGCCATATCGTGGGTCACCAGGACGATCGTCTTGCCCCTGCTCCGCATCTGGTGGAATACGTCGGCGCACTTCTGCTGGAACGCGGCGTCGCCGACCGCGAGGACCTCGTCGATCAGCAGGATGTCGGTGTCCGCCTGGATCATCACCGAGAACCCCAGCCGCACGAGCATCCCCGACGAGTAGTTCTTCAGCTTCACCTCGACGAACTCTTCGAGCTCGGCGAACTCGAGCACCTGGTCGAGCCGGCGGCGCGCCTCCTTCGGCGTCAGTCCCATCATCACGCCGTTCAGGACGACGTTCTCGCGCGCCGAGAGCTCCATGTCGAAGCCGACGCCGAGCTCGATGAACGGGGCGAGACTGCCGGCCATGCTGACGCTCCCTGCGTCGGCCCGGTAGATGCTCGCCATGATCTTCAGCAGCGTGCTCTTGCCGGAGCCGTTGCGGCCGACGATGCCGAAGAACTCGCCGCGGTGGATGTCGAAATTGACGTCCCGCAGGGCCTCGAGCAGGCGGTATTCCTGGCGCGCGAACGGTCTGGCGAGGCGCTCCTTGAGCCGGTCGATGCGATGCGTGGGGATGCGGAACGTCTTGTCGACTCCCCGCACCTCGATCGCGATATGCCCCGCGGTGAGGTCCGCCGCTCCGTTGCCGACGCCGTCCCCGCCGCTCGTGTCGGCATCCGCGCGTGTGTCGAGCGCCACGCGGAAACGCTACCGCGCAGCGCCTATGATCGGCGCGCCGTGGCCAGCCGAGCCCCCGCACCCCCGCTCGAGCTTGCTCACCGGGTGGGCGCGATCAAGCACTCGGAGAACCCGATGGAGCTCTACGAGATGCGTGGGCATGCGGGTCGCGACCAGATCGTCTCGATGCTTCCAACTGGCTGGAGCTTCGAGGGCAAGCGGGTCCTCGATTTCGGTTGCGGGGCGGGGCGCACACTCCGCTACTTTCTCGACGAGGCCGAGATCGCCGAGTTCTGGGGTTGCGACATCGACGAAGCGAGCATCGCCTGGCTGAGCGAGCACCTCAGTCCTCCGATTCACCCGGTTCGGACCAACGAGATTCCCCCGATCCCGCGACCCGAGGGCTACTTCGACCTCGTCTACGCGGTCTCGGTGTTTACTCATCTGACCGACAGCTGGAGCCAGTGGCTCTTGGAGCTGCACAGGTTGCTGCGCGACGAGGGCCTCTTGATCGCCACCTACACGGCGAGAGTGTTTCGGAAAGGTTTGCCAACGAGCCTTGGGACCAAGACCGAGTCGGGATGAACGTCCTGCGCGCCTGGCAGAGCTGGGACGAGGGTGGCCCTTTCGTCCTTCACTCCGACTGGTGGGTCCGGGCGCACTGGGGTCGCGCCTTCGAGATCCTCGACGTCCTACCCCCGTCTGAGATCAACAGTGCGCTTGGGCCGCAATCCTGGGCGCTGCTGCGAAAGCGTTCGGGTCGCTTCACGACCGCCGACCTGGAGTTGCCCCAGTCCGGCGAGGAACGAGAGGTGAGGGCGATGCGCCACAACATCAGTCAACTGCAGGCGGAGGTGGCGGAGCAGAGACGAGTCCTCCTTCCCGAGATTGAGTCGCAACGGCGACATTCCAAGGAGCTGGAACGCGCCGTAGAGGGCCTTACGAACTCGATCAGCTGGCGGATTACGAAGCCCCTCAGGACCCTGGCGCGCAGGTGGCGCGAGCGACGCTGAGTGCCGGTGTCAGGGCTCGAGCTCGACCGTGAGACGCCCCTCGGCCTCCAGCTTGTCCAGGTGCGCCTGCATGACCAGCGCCGCGGCCGGCCGCAGCGGCTCGGGAACGTCGTCCCAGACCTCGGCCAGCAGGGCCGCCCGTGATCGCTCCCCCCGTTCCAGCGCTTCGACCAGCCGACGCTCGCGCATCATCCGGTGCTCGACGTACTCGGACAGCTTCGCGGCCGGGTCGGTGACCCAGGGGCCGTGCCCGGCGCAGATCAACTCCAGGTCCAGGTCCTGGAGCCGGCGCAAGGAGTCGAGGTAGGCGCTCAGCGACCCCGCGTCGGGCGGGACGATGCTGAACCCTTCGCCGAGCACCAGGTCGCCGCTGAAGCAGACGCCGTCGCTGAGGAAGCAGAGGTGGTCGATGGCATGACCGGGGGTCGCCATCGCGGTGAGCGGACCGTGGCTCTCGCCGTCGGAGAGCTCGATCAGCGCCGCGTCCAGCAGAGACTCCCCGGCGGCGTGGTCCTCGTGGCCGTGGGTGAGCAGCACACCGCCGATGCCTCCTCTCTCGACCGCCGCGGCGCGGATCGCCTCGATGTGCGACTGATCGGCCGGCCCTGGGTCGATCACCATGCAGGGATCGGAGCCGAACAGGTAGGTGTTGGTCCCCTCCAGCGTCATCGGGCCGGGGTTCGGCGCGATCAGCCGCCCGATCTCCGGATGCCCCGGCGCCAGGTCTATGCAGCTACCTCTTTGCGGATCGCCTCGCGGACGTCCTCGGGCTCCAGCACCACGAGGTCGCCGGCGCCGCGCAGGATCTCGCGCACCAGCCACGGCGTGCCCGCATAGGGCACCTCGACGACGACGGCGCCGTCGGCCAGCTCCTCGACCACGGTGCGCTCTTCGCGCAGCCAGCGTGCCCGCTCGGGCGAGACCCAGACGCGCGCCACGCTCGCGGTCGGCACCTCGCCGTCGACCATCCAGCCCTCCACTCCGGCGATCTCCTCGACCTCGGGACGGGGCTCGAAGCCCTTACCGGAGAGCTTCGCCTCCTTGATGCGGTCGAGCTTGAAGTGGCGGACCGCCTCGCGGCGCAGGTCATAGCACTCCACGTACCAGCCCTCGCGGCCGTTCTCGAGCCGGTACGGCTCGACCTCACGGTCGGTGAACTGGTCCTCGTTCTCCTTGTAGTACTGGAGCTCGAGCACCTTGCGCTCGGCGATCGCCTCGTTGACCTTGCGTGCGACCTCGGAGTCACCGCCGCCGCTGGAAGCGATCTCCAGCCCCTCCTCGGAGGGGTCGTGCCCGAGCGCCGCGACGATCTTCTTGCGCGCCGTCTGAAGGCCCGCCTGCGGCAGATGGTCGCCGAACAGGTCGATCGCCGCCACCAGCGCCTTCGCCTCCAATGGCAGCAGGCGCGCGGGCCGCGCGAAGCTGTCGCCGTAGGGCTCGGAGTCGACCTCGATCTCGTCGCCCTGGATCTCCGCGTAGAGGACGTAGGTACCGCCGCCGAAGTTGACGACGTTGAGCACCTCGATGTCCTCGCGCAGCTCCTCGCTGCTCAGCTTGAGGCGCTTGCGGACCTCGTCCACCGATAGGCGGCCGTCCTCCTTGGCGGCCTCGATCAGCAGGCCGGCGAGGGTGATCAGGCGAGCGAAGCGCTCCGGGCGGATCGTCGCCTCGCCGCGGCCGTTGGAGCGGCTGCGCCGCCCATTGGCGCGCAGGGGGCGGTCCACGGTGTCGGCGGCATCGAACCCGTTCGCGTGGCGGTCGCGCAGCAGGGCCACCCGCTGCTCGGCCTCCTTGCGCAGGTCCTTCGGCTCCAGCACCTTGGCGTTGTTGCGCCAGCGCAGCACCCAGGAGATCAGCTCGCGCTCCGACGCGTACGGCGTCTCGAAGATCAGCCCCTTGCCTGGGGCCCGGTCGGCCTTGCGCGCCGGGCGGAACTTCCCGTAGTCGCCGAAGTCACGTTGCACCAGCCAGGCGACGCGCTCGCGCAGGAACAGCTTTGCGGTGCCCTTCAGGTCTCCGAGCTGCCAGTCGGCGCGCCGCGCGTAGTCGCGGCGGTCGAAGTCCTCGGGCGGCGGGAAGTCGTGCTCGGCCTTCGACGCATAGCCGACCTTGCCCTGGATGCGGGAGAGGCGGAACACGCGCACCGCCTCGCGCTCGTACGAGTGGCCGATCAAATAGAACTGGCCGTCGCGGAAGACCAGGTGGTAGGGGTTGACCTTGCGCTTCTCCGTGTCGTCGCGCTCCATCGTGTAGTAGGTGAACTCGATCGTCTTGCGGCGCGAGATCGCGGTCTCGATCTTCGACAGGCGCTGGGACAGGTCGCGGCCCCCAGCCGAAGCCGTGACCGCCATCTCGACCGGCGCCCGCTCCCCCTCGGTGACCGGGTTGGGGTGCCCCCAGGCGACCTGCTGGAGCGCCAGGCGAAGCGGCTCGGCGTAGGCGAACCCACCGTCAGTGAGCAGCGAGAGAGCGGTGCGCAGCGCCGCCAGCTCGTCGTCCGAGAACTTGATCGCGTCCAGGTAGTAGTTCTCGGGCGGCAGCGAGTACAGCTCGGCCTCGAAGAAGCCCTCCCCCGGCTTCTCGACCTGGAGATGGATCCCAAGGCTCTCCAGCTCGGCGCGGTCGGCGTAGAAGCGCCGGGCGAAGGCATCGTCGTTCATGTCGCTGTAGCCCTCGACCTCGCGTTTGATCTCCAGCGCGGAGACCGGCCTGCCCTGGGCCATCAGGAACGAGATCAGGGAGAGCTGGCGGATCAGCTTCTCGGTGTCCTTGGCCACGAGCGAGAGGATAGTCAGCGTGTGCAGCAGACCTGCCGGCCAAATGCGCAATTTGCGCCCGCACCGCAGCGGTAGAGTGCGGACCCCCCAGGGAGTGAAAGACGGTGGATTTCCTCAGAAGCGCTCGATCCGGCAGACCAACCGGCAGGTGCACCGCCAGATCAACCGGTCGGTACGCCAGTCGTCTCCCAACTCGGCACGCCAGAAGCGCTTGCTGCACTGCGTGCAGCACGCTCACGGCAACGTGAACCGCATCCAGCGCTGCGGGCGCTTCTAATCCACAGTCGAGCTAGGCAGCTCGCGAGCCGAAGAAGGCCGAGCCCTCGAGCGCCCGGTCGAAGCTGGACCACGACTCGCCGTCGGGCAGCTCTCGCTCCAGGCGGTCGAAGCTGCCCAGCTTGCCGCCGAGGTTGTCGATCGCGTGGACCAGCGCCGCCTCGCGGGTCGCTGGCACCACCGGTGAGCCGTGCTCGAGCGCCCCGTGGTGGGAGAGGATGATGTGCAGGACCGCCTGCGCGAGGTCGGCGTCGAAGCCGCCGATCTCCTCGATCTCGCGTCGCACCTTGTAGTAGCCGAGAGGGATCTCGCTGTGCAGGCGTCCGGCGTCGGTGAGCTCGATCGCCAGCGGATCGTCGTTGTAGGCCTCGGTCTTGCCGATGTCGTGAAGTAGCGCGCCGGTCACCGCGACGTCGCGGTCGATGCCCGGGAACAGCGCCGCGGCGGCGCTCACCGCTTGGGCCACCGAGACCGTGTGCTCGAGCAGGCCGTGACGGTAGGCCTGGTGGTAGTGCTTGGCGGCGGGCGCGTCGCGGAAGCGCTGCCAGGCAGCCGAGCCAGGACCGAAGAACCGATCCAGCAGCTCCCGAAGCTGAGGGCGCTGGATCGTCTCGACCAGATCGCGCAGGTCCGCCTCGAGGCGATCGACCGAGAGCTGGGGGCCGGGCGCGAGGTCGTCGGCGCTGAATTCGTCGCCGCGAGCGGGACGCAGCTCGAGCACCTTGATCTTGGCGCCCCACTTGTCGCTTTGCTCGAAGGTTCCGGTGACGTGCAGCGCGGAGCCCGGCTCGGCGAGGCCGTAGCGGTCCTCGGCCTCCTCCCAGCAGACCGCCTCGATCGAGCCGCTGCTATCGCCGAGCACAAGCCGCAGGAACGGTTCGCCATTTCGCTTCTGGCGCAGGTCGCGCTCGCGCACCGCGAATACCGCCGCCACGCGCTGCCCGGCCTCCAGCTCGCGGATCGTCAGACGTCCGTTGGGGGAGTGCCCGTTGGTGTGCTGCTCGGCGTCGAATGTGGTCTGCTCCGCCATATGCAGTTCACGGTAGACAAGGGGGCGGACGGCGACGGCTCGCCCCTGGCGTCGGTGGATAGCCTCTGCGGTGATGAAATCGACGCGCAGCGAGGTGAGCTGAGATGGAGGCCGCGGGCCTCGACGGGACGGTGCTGGTCAGCGGCGGGACCGGAGCGCTCGGCCGCCCCGTGCTGCGTGAGCTGCTCGATTCGGGGGCTCGGGTCGTCTCCACCTGGATCGCCAAGCGCGAGGTGGAAGCGGTCCGCGAGGAGCTCGGCGAGCCGGATGGCTTGGAGCTGGTCCAGGCCGACCTTTCGAGCGATGAGGGCGCGACGGCCGCGGTCGAGGCGGCGTCGCCCGGGTCCCTCGCCGGCCTGGTCAACCTGGCCGGGGGCTTCGCGTCAGGCGGACGTCTGCACGAGGCGCCGGAAGATGAGTTCGAACGCCAGCTGGAGTCGAACCTGATGACCGCCATGAGGCTGACCCGGGCGGCGCTTCCGAAGCTGATCGAGGGCGGCGGCTCGGTGGTCTGCGTCGGCACCAAAGCGGCGCTGGAGCCGTTCCCAGGAGCCTCCGGATACGTGGTCTCGAAGGCGGCGGTGCTGGCCCTGGTCAGAACCCTGGCGATCGAGTACCGCGACGACGGTGTGAGGGTCAACGCGATCCTGCCCAGCGTCATCGACACCCCGGCGAACCGCGCCGCGATGCCCGACGCCGACCAATCAAGCTGGGTGCCGCCGGCCGAGATCGCCCGCGTGATCCGCTTCCTGCTCTCAGCCGACTCGACGCCGGTCTCAGGGGCGCTGGTTCCGGTCTACGGGCGGGCGGGATAGATGGTCGACCCCGCGACCCCGCGCACCTAGATGCCGCGCAGCAGACCGGCCGAGTTCGAGGTCAGCTCGCTCGTCCCCGCCCGGCCAGAGCAGGTCTGGGAGCGGATCATCACCCCGGCGGGCATCAACCACGAGCTGCGACCGTGGATGCGGATGACGCTCCCGCGGGGGTTCGAGCGGCTCGACCCCGAGTCGGTCGAGCTGGGCAAGCCGATCGGGCGCAGCTGGGTGCTGCTGCTCGGGCTGCTGCCGTTCGACTACGACGACGTCACCCTTGTCGAGCTGGAGCCGGGGCGGCGCTTTCTGGAGCGCTCGCCGATGCTCAGCCAGCGCTCCTGGCAGCACGAGCGAATCGTCGAGCCGGCCGAAGGCGGCTCGCGGGTCACCGACCGCATCCGCATGGAGCCGCGACTCGGTCTTCCGGCCGCCCCGCTTCGGCCCATGTTCCGCGCCGTCTTCCGCCACCGCCACCGGCGACTGCGGGCCTGGTTCGCGAACTAGGAAGTGGCGAGGGGCGGAATCGAACCGCCGACACCACGATTTTCAGAAGTCAGCGAGAACGACGAGAATTGGCCATGGTTGCAGGGCCTTTCGTAACGCATCCAGCAGACAAGTTACCCCCTGTTTCCGGGGATTTCGGCCACGTTTGGGCCACGAACACAGGTCTCGTGGCCCGATGGGAGCACGGCTTAGCCCCCCTGATCAGCCACGCGCCGACGCAGATCGGCTCGCCCCTCGGCGATGCAGCGATTGACCTTAGTGAAGCGCCTCCTACCTACCGAATCAGCAGCGGCGTGCCGATCGGCATGAGGCGCCATAGTTGAGCCACCGCCGGGTTCTGGACGCGTATGCAGCCGTGGGATGGCCGGCCGGGGATCAGGAACGGCTCGTTTGTGCCGTGGATGCCGATGACCCCGCCGCCGGGCCAGTCGCTGAGAACGGAATAATCGCTGCTGCCAAACGCCACGGGCCCATAGAGGCCGCCGGGGTCGGGCGTCTTGAACTTCTCGCGGATCCAGAAGTGCCCCGTCGGCGTGGGAGTGCTCGGCTTGCCGATCCCGACTGGGGCGCTCCAGAGCTGCCGGCCCCGCTTATAGAGGGTTGCGCGCAGCTTCGGGCGATCCACGACCAGCAGAGTCCGCACGCGGTAGAGGGGGCCCAGCGCCGAGTCGCGGACCCACCCCGTCCGTCCGTTCGGGCGCATCGGGATGCGAACCTCAAGCCAGGTGTGCCCGTTCGAATCGCTCCAGCTGCGCAAGACCAGATAGACCTCCGGGAACCCGTCCTCGGTGAGATAGTGGGTCGGCACGATCTGCCCCGCGCGCGGCGTCGGCAGCCAGCGGATCGGCGCCCTTTGCACGGGGTGCGCCCAGCGCGTTAAGGTCCGTTCGTCGGAGAGGCGAACGCTGCCCTTGACGGCAGGCGCGCTGCCCGCGCTCGCCGATGCCGGGAGCGCGAGCGCCACCAGCAGGGCGAAGGCCAGGGCTCCGAGGCGGGTCCGCGACGCGGAACCGCGCCTTGCCGTCACCGATCGGCTGGCGCCGATCACAGCGTCACCAAAGCTCAGCCCGTGAAGTTCGGGCTCGGCACCGCCGGAGCGCAGCGGCGGAAGCTGCGGCTCGCCGTGTCGCGCTTGCCGTTGAGATCAACCGCCACCACTCGGATCGTGTTGCGCCCGGAGCGCAAGCCCGCGACGCTGACCCAGACCGAGAACTGCTTGTGGGTGCTCCGCTTAATCAGCTTGCCGTCCAGAAAGACATTGACTCTTCGCATTCCCACCGCGTCGTGGATCTTGAACTTCGCTCTGAAGCCGTGGTTGATGCAGAGCGCGCCGGGGACCCCGGTGATCTGCACGGTCGGCTTGCCACCACCACCAGCGCCACCGCCGGTCCCGCATTGGGCCCGCGTGATGGTGTCGTTGATCAGCGTGACGGCGCCGTTTCGGGCCAGCAGCCTGCCGTCCACCGTGACGCCGCTATCTAGCGAAATCGATTGCAGCGCCAGGATGTTTCCGACGAAGGTGGAGCTCGTGCCAAGGGTTGCCGATGAGCCGACCTGCCAGAAGAGGTGGCACGGCTGGGCGCCGTTTATCAGCCTCACCTGAGAAGCCGATGCGCTGATCAGCGTGCTTGCCGCCTTGAAGATGAAGACGGCATTCGGGTTGCCCTTGGCATTCAGCGTGAGCGTCCCCGTTATGCCAAAGGTTCCCGACAGGGAGTCGTAGACGCCAGGCGTCAGGGTTTGGCCGCCGAGCTCGGTAGCCACCGTGCTAGCCGGTCCTTGTCCAGCCGCGTTGTTATACGCGGTGGTCAGGTCGGCTTGGGCCTGCGCTGCCGAAGCGTCGGCCTGGTGAGTTGACCCGTTCACCGTTCCGTTCGGTGCCCCCCCAAAGCCAGTCACCGAAGGAGTTGGAGAGGTACCAAGATCCCCATTGATCACGCTGGGACCGGTGTTGGTGACCCCGGAGCCGGCCAGAACCGCAAAGTTGTCGGCCGTTCCGAGGCCTACCGCCGTCGCCGCCTGGGAGCTGCTCGCGAGCGCCAGCGTCACGACCAATGCGAGCGAGATGATCCCGATTGCGCCCAATCTCATGGCGGCCCGCGAAGCGAAGTGTGGGCGTCCCGCAAGGGACTCGTTCGCGCGCTCGGTGTGGGTTGACCCGTACGGCTGCTTGACCTTCATGGATGCTCCTCGCTGGGCTTGACACGCCCTCTGGCCTATGCGGCCCCCGACCAGCCCGCTGCGGCCAATCGCCGCTCATTTCTTCGACCAATCGCCTGTTGATCCTTCTGAGTAGCCGCACAATCGAATATTTATTGTGTCCGCAGGGCCGCGCAGAGCCCAATCGAGATTCGAACCCACGAGGCGCCTGACGACGCCTAACAGTTTTCGAGACGGTGCAGGAGCGGTCGCAAACCCACTCGTTAAGCCAAGCGCCCCGTCGGGGGGAATGCCAGGGGGAATGAAATCGAGGTCAGTACTAGCCGATGCGGCCGTCAGGGAAGAAGCTCAGGCGCCACCGTAATCCCGAAGGCGGTCGCGGCCTTGAGGATCAGCCATGGAGGAAGGGCCTGGGAGTCCGCCGAGCCAAGCGGGGTGACGCCCGCCTTTCCGAAGAGAGCAATCGAGCGAAGCTGGGCCGCTGGATCGTGGCGTGCCGTGTAGCGGATTCCATCAAAGTCGGCTGCCGCGAAGGCAGCGGCCCAGAGGCGGGTTTTCTCGTACTCGACGGTTACCGAGAGCTCCGCTGTGATCCCGAACCTGCCGAGGGCGCTGCGCTCGGTGAGGTCCGCGAGGCGGAGCTGCCCGTCGATTTCGAGGTTGCTCAAATGACGAGCGCGGAGTGCTCTGAGCGGGATCGCCCGCCCGGGGGCGATCAGCGGACCGAAGTGCTCGACGAAAGCGCCCAAGTGGCTGTGGCTCCCGTAACACGTGCCCTCGGGCGCGGCAAGATCGAACCGTCCCCCGTCCCCAGCGGAGGCGAAATACCACGGCTCCCGCTGACGATGTACGCGCAACAGGCTCACCGGGGGTCCGAGCACCGCCTCCGGGAAGCCTTCAAGGCTCTCAGGCGGGTCGGGGACCTGCACGTCGCTAGTGAGAGAGGGCGGCTGCAGCCTCCGCCCCAGCACCGAGGAGTGGCTCAGCTGGGCGCCGCTCGGCCATCCACGCCGCCGGGGAGAGACCCTCGAGCGGTGGCTGAGGAGTCGTCATGTAGCTGGCAAGCTCCCAGGAAGAGAGTTCGCGGTCGCGGAAGATGTGGATCAGGTCGCGGATCTCGGGATACGGCGCTCGTGTGCTCTCATCGATCTGGAAGAGCGGATAGCGAACCTTTCCGCGGGCATCGCGGAGCGCCAAGAACGTGCCACGCGAGACACGCTGGGCAAGCGCCTCGCGACTGATCCGGCCGAGCAGGTCCCGGATCTCCGAACTGGTCAGCAACGGACCGAGCTGCTCAGACCAGATGGTGGGACGGGGGATCGCAAGCGCAGCGGCTTGGCCGATGGCCTCGGGATCCATCCCCTCCGAACCGAGCCATCCGGCGTCACCGTGTTCGCGCACGTCGGCGATCATGCGCTCAAGGGCCTCGATGAAGCCCTTGACGATGAGATCCTTTTGCCGTTCTTCGGTGCTAGCAGGCATGACGTGAGGGTAGCGAGTAGCGTCAAGGGTGTCAAGGGTCGATGTTCTTTCGTGCCTGCGACCCGATCAGGATTCCGCAATCACGCTCCAACCGCGATGAATGGTGCCCCTGGCTTGGACAGATCCGGAACTTTGCAGCGGCATTTCCGGAACAGCTAAGAGCCAGATCCGGAACAACTGCCCGGTCAACCCCGGACGGGCCTCACGATCCTCCTACTCGACGACCTCTCGGCGCTCCCTGGTGAACTCGACCCGCAGCATGGCTCCCAGGATGTGGTCAAGGACCCGTAGGGTAGTAGGCGCTCACCGGCGGCGGACGGTAGCGGTTGGCTCGGCGAACGAACCGAGCTCAGCCGGTGGCGCTGTCTTTGCCGCGCGTCCGCTGAGCGAGGAAGGCGTCGAGCAGATCGCGCGCTCGCTCCAGCTCGCCGGGCAGCGTGTGGGTGTAACGGCGCAGCGTGATCGGCGCGGCGCCAGGTTGGTGCTCCGGCGTCCGGTGGCCCATGAGCTGGGACGCTACCTTCGGGGTGACGCCCGCGTGGTCGAGCCAGGTCGCCGCAGTATGGCGAGCCTCATGCAGGCCTATTGGCTCCATGCCCAACTCGCGCCAGCGCTTGTGCACATGCTCCTGAAGGTGGCCGAGAGCCAGCAGGCCCGAGCGGGAACCGTGGCGTCGCGCCGGGCAGACCTTGCCCTTCCTTGGACGACTCTGCGCGATCCAGGCTCGCCGCAGCATCGAACGAAGCGGCGAGACTAGTGGCACGACGCGCCAGGATCCCCCTGGCTTGCGTCCCTCCTCGTCGCCCGCGAGCTCGATCGCGAGTGGCGAGGGGCGGAATCGAACCGCCGACACCACGATTTTCAGTCGTGTGCTCTACCAACTGAGCTACCTCGCCTGGTGCAGTGCAAGCTCCCGGAGAAGCTCGGGGCAGCAGAAGGTTAACTTGAGTAGATGGGCAGGATTCGCGCCCTCCCCCTTCTGCTCGGCGCGGTCGCCGGGGCCTGCTGGTCTCCGCCGCGATCGACGACGCCGCTGGGCTGGACCCACTCATTTCTCGTGCTGGCGCTGCGTCAGCACTACCCGCGATGAGAAGCTTGCGGTTGATGCGCAGCAATGCAGCAGCGATCGCCCTGCCGATGGTGCTCGCAGCCGCGATCGCCGGATGCGGCGAGAGCACTCCGAAGCGGGCCGTCGACGCGCGCACCGAGGTGTTGCGCTTCTTCGCCGTCGACGCCCCTGTGGTCGCCGTGCTGCACCCCGAACCGCTGGCGGACGTCGTTGCGCTGAATCGAGCCGCCGACGGGACACCCGCCTGGACTTCGCTGCGCGGCACGGTGCTCGGACCGCTTCACGCGGCCGGCCTGGGGCGCACCCAGATTGCCCGGCTGGTGCACACCAACCTGGAGATCGAGGGCGTTGAGGCGTCGGCGCTGGCGCTCGGCGCCGCCACTTCGGCCGATCTTGCCGCGCACCGTCCGCTGCTGGTCCTCGCCACCGATCAGACGCAGCTGCTCTCCCGGCTGCTCCGCCACGCCGCCGGCAATGGCAAGCTGCGGCGCGCCGGCCAGCTGCACGAGGCGACGCTGTACCGCAGCCCCGGCGCCTCCTTTGCGGCGCGCGACGGCGTGCTGGTCTCGGCACCGCGGCTCGCAGACGTACGCACCGCGATCAAGCGTCGCGATGGCGACAGCGATCAGCAGCTCGACGAGGACGTCGTGAACTCGCTGTTCAACGGTCTGGGCACACAGGGGCCGCTGCTCGCATACGCGGACCTCGCGGGCGTGCGCAAGGCCGATCCCGGGCTGCGGACGCTTGGCCGGCGGGCACCGTGGACCGGCATGCTGGGGCCAACCGCCGCGACCTTCGAAGCGGTGAACGGCGCTCTGCAGGTCGAGGACTTCTCGAAGGCCAGCGCCGGGGGATTCGGGTCCGCCGACCTGCCGATCGGAACCGCCCCCTCACGGTTCGAGATCTCCGCGTCGAGCGCTGCGCTCCTGCTCCCACCGGGGCCGATCCAGACACTGCTCGCCGGCCTTGCGCCCATAGTCGGCGAGGCGACGGCGTCCTCGGACGAAGTGCGCCTCCATGTCACCGTCGGGCGCTAGAGATGTTGGCCGGCGCGTTGCGCGCCGGCAAATCACTTGCGGCTGCTGCGCAGCCTGACATGCATGTGCCGGCGCCTCCGGCACCGGCCTAGAACACGGCGAAGCCGCCGCAATTAAGACAACGATGCGAGGGCGGCCGAGACCGCCTGCTCGGCCGACTCCGCCACGGTGATGCCCGGCATTTCGGCCATCGCCCCTTCGCCGCGCGGCTGCCAGCTGCGAAGCGTCACCACGCCGCGCCCAAGGCGCCGGGCGAAGCCGATCTCCGAGAGCGTCCCCCACTCGCCGCCGACCGCGATCACTGCCTCGCCGCTGGCCACCACGGCGAGGTTGCGGGCATGGCCGATCCCGGTGGCGATCACATGGGTGCAATGCGGGTTCGCGTGCTCGATCGAGTCCGAGGGCACGATGCCGATCACGGTGCCGCCTGCTCGCGCAGCACCGCGCGAGGCGGCCTCCATCACCCCACCGAGGCCTCCGCAGACGAGCACCGCGCCTGCCTCGCGACCCGTCGACCGATGTCCTCCGCCAGCACAGCGAGCTCGGAGTCCTGCTCGCAACTGCCGGAGCCGATTACGGAGATCTGGGGACTCATTCCTGCATCAACCTCATGAGCTCCAGAGCGCCCGCTTTGTGAAGCGGCTCATTCAGGTTCCCGCACTTGGGGCTCTGCACGCAGGAGGGACAGCCGTCGGTGCACGGGCACTCGCCGATCAGCCGCTCGGCGTCGCCCAGCAATCGCTCGAATTCTTCGTAGCCGCGCTGGGCGATACCCACTCCGCCCGGATGGCCGTCGTAGATGAAGATCGTCGGGCTGCCGGTCTGTAGATGCACGTTTGTCGATAGGCCACCGATGTCCCAGCGATCGCACATCGCGATCAGCGGCAGCACCGCGATCTGCCCGTGCTCGGTGGCGTGCAACGCGCCGAGCAGGACCTCGGGTGGGATCTGGCCCGCGATCCGCTGCGGCAGCACGTACCAGAGCGCCTGAGTGAGGAAGTTCTGCTCCGGCAGTTCGAGCGAGACGATGTCGATCGGCTCGTGGTCGGTGAGGCTGACCCGTTGGAAGGCGATCACCTGCTCGGTGACCGAAACCGCCCCCAACGACAGCTCGACCCCGGCGGTCTCGCGACTCTCGCGAACCCGCTCGATGAAGATCTCGGTCTCCTTCTTCGGCCGCGTGTAGAAGTCGCCGTCGAAGGGGGTGACCACGGCCTGCCTGGCCTCGATGTCGAGCCGCTCGACCTGGTAGGAGCGGCCGAGGTGCAGGTACACGGCGCCCGGGTGAACGGTGGTGAAGGCACGCTCGGCCTCGACCATCCCGAGCAGCTCACCGGACTCGCGCTCGATCACCGCGACGCTGTCGGCGGACGCGGAGCGCAACGGGATCCTTGCGGCGGGATAGCCGCTGCGGCGGGGAAGGAAGCGCTGCCCGCTGGCCCGCAGCTCGCCGGCCGCGACCAGCCGCTCGGCCCGCTCGCGCCAAGCGTCGCCGAATATGTCGCTGTCGGCGTCGGTGAGCGGCAGCTCGTAGGCGGCGGCGACCAGGTGCAGGGCTGAGATCTGCTCCGAGGCATGGTCGAGGATCGCCGCCTCGACCGGCCGCTCGAGGAACTCGGCGGGGTGGCGGCAGAAGAACTGATCGAGGGCGTCCTGGCCGGCGACGTAGACGGCGAGGCCGCGGCTGCGCCTCCCGGCTCGGCCCCACATCTGGCGCAGGCTCGCCACCGTGCCCGGGAAGGTGACGCAGATCGCGGCGTCAAGCTCGCCGACGTCGATGCCCAGCTCCAGCGCGTCGGTGGCGACCACCGCGAGCAGCTCGCCCGCCGCCAAGTCGGCCTCGATCCGGCGCCGCTGCTGCGGCGTGTAGCCCCCGCGGTAGGGAGCGATCCGCTCTGCCAGCTCGGCCTTGCCGTCCGCCGCCAGCCGGTCGCGGGTGAAGCGCTGGATCAGCTCGATGCCGCGGCGGCTGCGCAGGAAGCAAATCGTGCGCACGCCGTGCGAGACCAGTTCGGCCAGCAGGTCGGCCGCCTCCGACAGCGTCGAGCGCCGTGTCCCGGCCGCCTCGTCGATCAGCGGCGGGTTCCAGATCGCGATCTCGCGCCCGGCCCGCGGCGCCCCGTCATCGTCGATCAACCGGAACTCGCTTCCGGTCAGCCGCTCGGCCAGCTCGACCGGGTTGGCAATCGTCGCCGAGGCCATCAGGAAGCGGGGCTCGGAGCCGTAGGCGCGGGCGGCGCGGCGCAACCGGCGCAGAACGTTGGCGACGTGGGAGCCGAACACGCCCCGGTAGGTATGGGCCTCGTCGACGACCACCCAGCCGAGGTTGGCCAGGAAGTCGCCCCACTGCTTATGGTGCGGCAGCAGGCCGACGTGCAGCATGTCGGGGTTGGTGAGCACGAGGTTGGAGCGCCGGCGGATCGCCGGGCGCTCCTCGCGCGGCGTGTCGCCGTCGTAGATCGCCTCGCGCAAGCCGGGCGGGCGCAGCTCGTGCAGCTTTCGCGCCTGGTCCTGCGCCAGCGCCTTGGTCGGGTACAGGTAGAGCGCCCGCCGCTTCGGGTCGCGCGCAATCCCGTCCAACACCGGCAGGTTGAAGGCCAGCGACTTGCCCGAGGCGGTGCCGCTGGTGATGATCAGATTCGAGTCGGCGGCGGCCTCCATGGTCTCGCGCTGATGCGAGTAGAGGCGCTCGATGCCGGCTGCGCGCAGCGCCTCGGCGAGGCCCGGATCGAGCGAGGTTGGAAGCGCGGTGCGGCGGGCGCGGTGCTCGGTCTCCGAGCTCTCGGCAACCAGGCGACCGTCGCGCCGGCCCGGGTCGAGGGCGATCGCCCAGGGCGAGCCAAGGAGGCTCTTAGCCGGCGTCGCCATTCGCTGCTCCGGCGATTCGACCCGCGATCCGCACGGCCTGGAGGGCGCTTGCGTCGTGCAGGCGCAGGATCTCGGCGCCATTGGTGACCGCCAGCGCTGCGGCGGCCGCGGTTGCCCACTCGCGCTCGGAAGCGGGCGCACGCTGCTCCCAGGATCCCGAGAGCACGGCGCCGAGGAAGTCCTTGCGCGACAGCGACACGTACAGCGGCCGGTCACCGACGCGCAGCTCGCCGAGGTGGGCGAGGACGCGCAGGTCGTCCTCCACGCTCAGGTCGAAGTCGAGGCCGGGGTCGAGCGCGATCTGCTCCGCGGCAACGCCGCGCCCAAGGGCCGCTTCAACTCGCTCGGAGAACCAGGCCTTCAGATGCTCGACCACGTCTTCGTAGCCTCGAATAGGTCGCTCCGATCGCGGCGGGCCCTCGATGTGCATCAGGACCAGCCCGCAGCCGCTCGTGGCCGCGAGGTCGAACATCTGCTCCGATCCGCCGCCGATGTCGTTGATCGCGACCGCGCCCGCCTCGAGTGCCCGCCGCGCCACCTCGGGCCCGAAGGTATCCGCGGATACGGGCACCCCCGCCTCGGCGAGCCCCTCGATCGCCGGGACCAGCGCCGCCGCCTCCTCGCCCTCGGGAACAGCAGGCCCACTTCGGGCGGCGACCGCTCCCACGTCGAGCATGTCGAACCCCTCCTCAACCAGCCGGCGGCCGTCTTCGATCGCCTGCTCCGGGGTCTCGCTGCGAGCGCCCTCATACATCGAGTCGCCGGTCACGTTCACGATGCCGACGGCCAATGGCTCGCTGCGTTCCAGTGTCCGGTCGCTGAGCTTCCAGGTCCAAGGGTCTCGGCCGCGGGTCCTGTCACCCGTGGAAGATGCGTTGGAGACGTTGGAAGCCATTCCCCGGCTACGGTAGCGACCCGCCATGAGTCTCCGATGCGTCTACACCGATCTCGACGGGACTCTTCTCGGAAAGGGCGGATCACTGTTCCGCGACTCCGAGGGGGAGTTCTCCTCGATGCAGGCCAAGGGGCTCGAAGCGTGCAACCGGGCGGGAGTCGAGGTGGTGATCATGTCCGGTCGCCGCGAGGCGCAGGTGATGGAGGACGCCCGCCTGATCGGCCAAAGCTCCTACATCTACGAGGCTGGATGCGCGCTGGCGATCGATGGCGACACGACGCTGCTGACCGGTGACACGACCCTCGACGAGCGGGGGACGATCTACGAGCAGATCGAATCGCGGGGGATCCCGGAGCTGCTGTTTGGTCACTTCGAAGGACGGCTCGAGCACCACTCCCCCTGGCACACGGGGCGCGTCTATTCGCACCTGTTCCGTGGCGACGTCGACGTCGAGGAGGCCAACAGCCTGCTGGAGCAGGAAGGCCACGTCGATCTTCGCCTGCTCGACAACGGGGCGATCAGCAGGAGCATGCCGGGGCTTGAGATCGCCCACGCCTACCACCTGGTGCCAAAGCCGGTCAGCAAGGCGAACGCGGTGGCGGCCCACATGCGGGCCCGCCAGTACGAGCCGGAGGGCTGCATCGGCGTCGGCGACTCGATCGAGGACCTCGAGGTCGCGGTGGCCGTGGGCCGCTTCTACGTGGTCGCCAACGGCCCCCAACGCGACCCGGGCCTGGGCGAGGCGATTGCGGGCTACGAGAACGTGACCGTCACCGAAGGAAGCATGGGCGACGGCTTCTACGAGGCTGTCGTCTCGACCCTTGCAGAGCGGCGCTAGCGGCGCCCCGAGCCGCGAGCATGGAGTGTCTAGTATCGGTGAGGTGTCGACCAATCACGCGACCGTCGCCGAAGAGGAGTACCTGCAGATCATGTACTGGCTGATGGAGGCCGGACTGCCGATCACCGGCGCCAACATCGCACGCGCGATGCAGCTCTCCGCCCCGACCGTCCACGAGATGCTCGGGCGGCTGGAGAAGGACGGCTACGTGACCCGCGCGGACGATCGCTCGGTCGCCTTCACCGAGCAGGGCCGCCAGGAGGCCGAGGCGATGGTGCGCCGTCATCGGATGATCGAGCGCTTCCTCACCGACGTCCTCGGCGTCCCCTGGGACGAGGTGCACGAGGAGGCGGAGCGCCTCGAGCACGCGATGTCGCCGGTGCTCGAGGAGCGGATGATGGCCGCGATCGGCGACGCCAAGACCTGCCCGCACGGGCACCCGATCGTCGAGGGCGCGCGCGAGGAGGGGGCGCTGCTGGCCGACGTGGAGAAGGGTGCAAGCGTCCACGTGCTGCGATTCGAGAACGAGGCCGAGGAACTCCTGCACTACCTCAAGCAGGCGGGGCTGCAACCCGGACTCGACGGCACGGTCGAGAACTCCGAAGAGGACAGGGTCGTGGTCGCGTCCGACGACGGGCGCCACGAGGTGTCGCGCAGCGTCGCCGAGACCGTCTCGGTGCGCGCCGATCCGTCGCCCCCACCGCGAGCCCCGCTACCCGAGCAGCTCGAGCTGTCCAGCGATCGCTACGGGCGCTAGTCGCCGCAGATCTGCCGCAGGCGCCGGTAGAGGTAATCGTCGGGCGCCCGAAGCCCCAGAGGCCGCGACCGCCTCAGCGTCTGCTCGTGCTCGCGGATCGCAGCGGCCAGCTCGGTGAGCCGGCGCCGCGCCAGGTCTCGCTCGCGCGCAACCAGCGTTTCTTGCCGATCACTTCCATCCACAAGTGTCATTGGGCTCATGCTCTCCACCTCACTTGTGGGCCCGGTCTCGTCCGGTCCACGGGCCCTTTGGATCCTCCGACCGCAACGGCTGGCACCGATGCTAGGACCGACTACTCAATCGCCGGTAAACAAGCGGTAATGATTTCCGCAAAATCGGCAAAGGTTCGAAACGCATTGGCCGGATGACGGACGTTCCGGTGAAACAAGTGCTAGATGCGACCGCCGAGCTGGCGGTCGCCCGTCAAGCCGGGCTCGCGGTGCGCACCCGCTCCAGCGCTCGCGCGATCCGTCCAACTCCCTCGCCGATCCGTGGCGCCGGAACGGGGGCGAATGAAAGCCGCAGGCTGTTGCGTCCGCCCTCGAGCATGAAATCGGGGCCGGCGATGAAGCTGACCTCTTCCTCGAGCGCCGCGGCGAGCAGATCGACCGTGTCGATGTCCTCGCCCAGCGTCAGCCAGAGGAAGTAACCCCCACCGGGAGAGACGAAGTCGGCCCCGGGGAGGTGCTCTTCGAGCGCCTCGACCAGCGCGTCGCGCCGCTCCTGCAGCGCCTCCCTGACAAACTCGATGTTGCGGTCGAGCCCGCCGGAGCGGCACAGCTCCCAGACCACCGACTCGGCCAGCATGTTGGGGGAGATGTAGGTCTCGTTGGCTCGTTTGGCGAGTTGCGTGATCTCCTCCTCGGGACCGGCCAGATAGCCGACCCGGACCCCGGGGCTCACCGTCTTCGAGAACGATGAGGCGTGGATCACCTGGTCGGATCCGCAATTGGAGAGCATCGTTTGCGGCGCGGGCTGCTCGAACGACAGCTCACGGTAGGGGTCGTCCTCGAAGACCCAGAAGCCGTGCTCGGTCGCCAGCTCGAGGACTCGCTCGCGCTTCGATGCCGAAAGCGTGCAGCCGGCCGGGTTGTGGAAGTTGGGGATCAGATGGGCGAGCTTGACCGGCCCGTTCTCCAGAGCGGCCTCGAGGGCGGAGACATCCAGGCCATCGGCCTCCAGCGCCACCGGCACCAGCTCGACCCCGAGCCGCCCGAGCAGCAGCAGCGTGCGGTCGTAGGACGGTTGCTCGACGATCACCCGATCGCCGGGCTCGAGCAGGTGCTCGAACAGCATCGCGCCGGCCTCCAGCGAGCCGTTGGTGACCATCACCTGCGCCGGCGCGATCGAGTGGCGCTCGGCGATCCATTCGACCAGGCCCGGGTGCCCCTCCCCCTTCCCGTAGGAGAGCGCCCGCTCCCAGTCGTCCTCGAGCGCGCTC